>NZ_VWWM01000021.1:0-120459 GCF_011752945.1 Paraburkholderia sp. Cy-641 | reverse complement strand
CCGTGCGGGCGGCGCGTCTTCGGCGCTGCCGCCGAGCCATGCGTTCACGCGCTCGAGCGCGGCATGATCGGCGCGCGGCAGCGTCGCCCGCGCGCGGGCGAGCGCCGCGTCGAAGTAGACGTTGTCGGCGGCGCTGCGCAAGCCGTTCTGCGGATAGATGCGGTACACCGGGAAATGCACGACCAGTTCGGTCAGCACGCGGCGCAGCGTCGTGAACGTGAAGTCGCGCGTCGCTAGCGAATCGCGCGCGATGCGGTGCAATGCGCGCGCGGCGCGATCGAGTTCCGCCGCGAGGTTCTCCGCGAGAATCTTGCGGCGCGCGGCGAGCGCTTCGTCGGCGAAATGCGCGGCGCGGCCGGTCAGCTCGACCCATGTGCGCGCGAGCGATTCGGCGCCGGCCGGATCGTGCAGCAGCGCGCCGACGTCGTTCATGAAGTCGTAGCCGGTTGTACCGTCGATGGGCCAGTCGTCGCGCAGCGGCTCGTCGTGGCCGAGAATCTTCTCGACCACGACGTACGGCGCCGTGTCGCGCAACTCGGCGAGCCGTTGCCGCAGGCGCTGGCAGTATTCGCGCGGCTCGGCGAGTCCGTCGACGTGATCGATGCGCAGACCGTCGACGAGCCCTTCGCGATACAGCCGGAAGATCAGCGCATGCACCGCGTCGAACACCTCGGGCCGCTCGATACGCACGCCCGCGAGCGTCGAGATGTCGAAGAAGCGCCGCCAGTTCACTTCGTCGGATGCGGTGCGCCACCACGCGAGCCGGAAGTGCTGCCGTTCGAGCAGCCGATGCAGCCGGTCGCGCGTGACCGGGTCTTCCGGTGCATACGCTTCGAGCACGAAGTCGAGCGCCGCGGCGCCGTTGCGCGCCGCGAACTCGCGCAGCGCGTCGCGCGCAACGGCCGCGCGCGGCTGATCGGCGGGCTGCGTCGTGAGTCCCTGAAAGCGGTTGGCGAGCGCGCCCAGATCGGCGCGCTCGGCGCTCGCCAGGATCGCCGCGTAATCGATCGGGCACACCGGGAACACGTGCGGGCCGTAGCGAACATCAAAGCGCCCGCTGTCGGCCGCGAAATGCAGCGCGATGCGGCCCGCGGCAAGCTCCTCGCCGTAGGGCGCGCCGAGCATCGGCAGCAGCACCTTGCCGCGCAAGGCGGGGTCGGGCGAGTGCCAGTCGACGTCGAAGTGGCGCGCATACGTGCTGTGGCGTCCCCATTCGAGGATGTCGAGCCACCACGCGTTGCTCGATCCGCCGACGCCCATATGGTTCGGCACCAGGTCGACGATGAGGCCCATGTCGTGCGCGCGCAGCTTTTCGACGAGGCGCCGCAAGCCCGCCTCGCCGCCGCATTCGGCGCTGACGTCGGTGTAGTCGACGGTGTCGTAGCCGTGCGTCGAGCCGGGCTCGGCCGTCGTGATCGGCGATGCGTACAGGTGGCTGATGCCGAGCGCGGCGAAGTATTCGACGTGGCGCGCGGCGTCGTCGAACGTGAAGCCTCGATGGAATTGCAGGCGTAGGGTGGAGCGTGGGACGGTCATGGCGTGTCGGGCTCCGAAGAAGCGTTGGATGAAGGGGTAGCGGGGCGCGCCGAAGTCGAAGCCGGAGCCGAAGCCGGGGAAGCCGGGGAAGCGGAAGAGGCCGAAGCATCCGAATCCGGCGCGCCGGCCGGCACCGAAGCGGCGGCGCGGCGCACGCGGTCGATCTCGCGCAGGCGCTCGCTGAACGCGGCGTCGTCGAACATCGCATCGACCGGCAGCGTCATGCGGCGGCGCCAGTTCGGATGCTCGTCGATCGAGCCCGGCAGGTTCGGCTGCTCGACGAGCGCGAGCAGGTCTTCGAGCGGGAGCGTGACGAGCTCGCAGGGCGTGGCCGCGACGAACGCGAGCGCCGCGTCGACCGGCGCGCTGTCGGGGGGCGCGCCGTCCTGCGGGCCGCGCGGGGACAACGCGTGGGCGGCTACGCCCGCCTGCTGGAACGCGCGCCACAACTTCGCGCGGTCGTGCGCGCGTTCTTCCTGCGCGACCTGCTCGGGATCACGGCCATCGGCGCGCGCCAGCGTCTGCCCGATCCGGTTGCGCCACGTGATGTCGCTGCCGCGCCACCAGCCGGCCACGGTCGGCAGATCGTGGGTGGTGGTTGTGCCGACCGCATGGCGGTCCCAGTCGCGCGGCGCCTTGAAGCCGTCGCCGCCGGACGCGCCCTCGAACCACAGCACGCGAATGCCGTCGATGCCATGTTCGTCGAGCCGCTCGCGAAACCCGGGCGGCACGGTGCCGAGGTCCTCGCCGATCACGATCGCGCGATGCCGCCACGATTCGAGCGCGATAAGCCGCAACAGGTCTTCGAGCGGATAGCGCAGATACGCGCCGTTGCGCGCGCTCTCGCCGTCGGGCACGAGCCACAGCCGCCGCAAGCCGAGAATGTGGTCGATGCGGATGCCGCCCGCCTGCGCGAACGCGGCGCGCAGCATGTCGATGAACGCGGCGAAGCCCTGCGTGCGCATCGCGCGCGGCGAGAACGTGGTGAGTCCCCACGACTGGCCGGCCTGGTTGAAGAGATCGGGCGGCGCGCCGACCGACACGCCGCGCAGCATGTCGTCGGGATACGACCATGCGTGACTGCCGGCGCTGTCGCAGCCCACCGCGAGATCGGCGATCAGGCCGATCGCCATGCCGGCTTCGCGCGCGACGTGCTGCGCATGCGCCAGGCCGCGTGCGGCGAGCCATTGCAGGAACAGATGGAAGTCGACCTCGGCGCGATGCGCGGCGGCGAATGCCTCGACTTCGGGGCTGCGCGGATCGCGCAACGCCTCGGGCCAGTTGCGCCAGTGTCCGTCGCCGCCCTGCGCGAGCTGCGCGGCCTGCAACGCTTCGAAGCGCGCGTGATCTTCGAGCGCGCGGCCGGCGCGTTCGCAGAAGCCGTGAAATTCGAGCGCGCGCGGCGTGGGCTGTGCGCGCTCGTCGGTGTTGAACCGCTCGTAGAGCGCGCGCAATACCTTGAACCTCAGCGGTGTCGCATTCGGCCAGTCGATCAGCGGCGCGTTTTCGTATTGCGCGTATTGCGCCCACGCGTTGCGCGCGCTTGCCGACGGCAGCACGGCCGCCAGCGCGGCCTGCATCGCGTCGGCGCCGAACATCGCGGCGGGGTCGATATGCGCGACGTTGAGCCACAAGCGCGAGGACGGCGAGTAGGGGCTGAAGCGCTCGGGCTGCGCGCTGAACATCGCATGCGTCGGGCTGACGGCGAGCGCATGCGCGCCGCGTTGCGCGCTGTGCCGCGCGAGTTGCGCGAGCGCCGTGTAATCGCCGATGCCGCCGTCGCCCGCGCGGCGCAAGCCGTACAGTTGCGCGGCGATGCCCCACAGCGGCGGCGCGGGCGGTGCCTCCCGGCCGTCGTGCAAGGTGCGCCACGCATCGGCGACGGTATAGCAGCGCGGCGGCGCGACCGCGAGCGTCACATGCTGCTCGTTGATGACGAGCGTGTGATAGCCGGCTTCGTCGATCGGCGCGAGTAGCGCTTCCTCGCCCTTCGGCGCCGTGAAGCGGCCGTCGATGATCGAACCGCTTTCGAGTTCGATCCGGTAATGGCTGCCCGATTTGACCGCGGCGGCGGGCAGCGCGATACCGCGCCCGACCATCGCGGTCATCAGCGGCGGCAGCTTGCGGCCCGATAGTTCGGTCTCCAGAGCGGCGGCGCTCTGGCGAGTCTGCGTGGCGTTGCCGCACGGCAGACCCATGCGTTCGAGCAGCGTCGCGAGCGTGCTCTCGGGCACGCGCTGCGTCGTGCGATGCGCGTCCTGCCACTCCACCTCGAAGCCGGCGCGGACGGCGAGCGCGGCGATCCTGTCGTTGGGGGGGCGTCGGGTCGTCACGCGCGATGCTCCTGGCGGCCCGCGATGCGCGCATCGTGGCCGCTCGCGTATTCGCTGACGTCGCCCGTGAGCCACGCGACGAACGCATGCGCCGGCAACACGTGGGCGTCGATCCGCTCGCGCACGCGCGGCGGCGTTTCGAAGATCACCTTGCCGTCGGGCGCATGCCCGAACGCAACCTCGTCTTGCGACAGATTCAGCGCGATCGACAACGTCTCGCCGTCGCCGAGTTTCCAGCGCGCGACGAGCGCGTTCGCGTCGCTGCCGTCGGCTGCGGGCAGCACGCGCGCGCCGAGTGCTTTGCCGTGCTTCAGACGCGGCGTGATGAGCTTCGCGCGCACCGCGAGCGCGGACTTGTAGAAGTGCAGCCAGTCGAGGCGGTCGGGGTTCGACGCCGCAGCGGCTGCGGTATCGGTTGAAGAATCGGGCGCGGGCGGCGACGACGCCGCGAACGTCCGCGCATCGTTCGGATCGGGAATCAGCGCGCGCCGCTTTTCGTCGCTGAACGCGGAGAAGCGCGCGAATTCACGCCGACGTCCTTCGCGCACCGCGTCGGCGAGATCGCCGGTGTAGTCGGTGAAAAACAGGAACGGCTGTGTCGAGCCGTACTCCTCGTCCATGAACAGCAGGGGAATCTGCGGCGACAGCAGAAGCAGGCCGGTCGCGGCGCGTAGCGCGTCGTCGGAAGTCAGCGAGCGCAGCCGCTCGCCGCAGGCGCGATTGCCGATCTGGTCGTGGTTCTGCAGGAACATCACGAACGCGGTCGGCGGCAGATGTCCGCTGGCTTCGCCGCGCGGCGCACCGTCGTGAATCGGCGACGGGTCGCCCTGATACGCGAAGCCCTCGGCCAGCACGCGCGCGAGGCGGCGGATCGGCTGGTCTTCGTAGGCGTGGTAGTAGCCTTCGGTTTCGCCGGTCAGCAGCACGTGCAGCGTGTTGTGCGCGTCGTCGTTCCATTGTGCGTCGAAATGCGTGTCGAGCAGGCTCGCGCTGTTGCGCTCGTTTTCGAGCACCAGATGCACGTGGCGGCCATGCTGCACGCGCGCGCGAATATGGTCGGACAATTCGCGCAGCCAGTCGTGATGGCCGATCGCATGCACCGCGTCGAAGCGCAGCCCGTCGATGCGGTATTCGTTGATCCAGTAGACGGCGTTGTCGGTGAAGAATTCGCTCACTTCGCCGCGCTCGAAGTCGATCGCGGGGCCCCACGGCGTCGCCGCGCCCGCGCGGAAAAACGGCCGTGCATAGCGGTGCAGATAATTACCGTCCGGGCCGAAGTGGTTGTATACCACGTCGAGAAACACCATCAGGCCGAGACCGTGCGCGGCGTCGATCAGCGCCTTCAACTCGTCGGGGCGGCCGTAGGCGGAATCGGGCGCGTAGGGCAGCACGCCGTCGTAGCCCCAGTTGTGGCGGCCGGGGAAATCGTTCACCGGCATCAGCTCGATTGCGGTGACGCCGAGCGCGGCAAGTGCCGCGAGGCGCTTCTGCACGCCCGCATAGCCGCCCATGGCGCCGACGTGCAATTCGTACAGCACCGTTTCCTCCCAGGGCCGGCCGTGCCAGCCGGTGTGCTCCCAGCGATACGCGCGCGGGTCGATCACTTCGCTCGGTCCATGCACGTCCTGCGGCTGGAAACGCGAGGCCGGATCGGGCACGACCTGGCCGTCGTCGAGCCGGAAGCGGTACAGCGTGCCCGCGCCGCTCTCGACACTCGCCTCGAACCAGCCGTTGCCGGCCGGCGTCATGTCGTGCGCGCCCTGCGCGGGACCGTTTTCGATCAGCACCTGGGCGCTTTTGCACGACGGCGCCCAGAAACGGAAACGCGTGCGCGGCCTGGCGCCCGTCGCGCCGATCAGCTGCGCGCTGAACGGCAGGCAATGCGCGTGATGATGCGCATGAGGATCAATCGGACTTTCGGACATGATTCTTCACCCTTCGAGAATCGGCTATCGAACTGTCTTGCAACGTGTTTGCCGCAGTGGTCGCCGGTTAGGGCGACACATCGCCTTCCGGCGCTTCCGCGCCGGCCTCGCCGCCGGCGCGAGGATCGGGCGGCAGCGCGCTCAGCAGCCGCGAGCCGTGCCGCGCGCCGGCTTTCCAGCCGGCCTGCCAGTCCGCCTCGCCGCTCGGCTGCGCGGCCAGCATCACGAGCGTGTGCGCGCCGACTTCGACTTCGGCCGTGGCGAGCCGCCGCGGCGCGTCGTCCGGGGCCGCCGTGTCCAACAGCACGTGCCATTCCAGATGCGGGGCGGGCGGAACGAACTGCCGCGGCTCCTCGTGCGCGTTGAGCATCAGTAACAATACTTCCGTTTCGCCATTCAGGCCCGGACCCGCGCGGCGCAACGTGAACGCGCGGCCTTCCGGGTCTTCCCAGGCTTCGATCGTGAGCGGGTCGCCGTGCTCGTCGAACCAGCCGACGTCGAACAGGCCCGGCAGCACCTCGCGGTCACCGAACAGAAAACGCGTTTCGCGCAGCAGCGGATGGCGCTTGCGCAACGCGACCATGCGCGCAACGAACTCGGTCATACGCCGGCCTTCCGGCGAATCCGCGAGCGGCCAGTCGAGCCACGATATTTCGTTGTCCTGGCAATACGCGTTGTTGTTGCCGAACTGCGTGCGCAGTGCTTCGTCGCCGGCCAGCAGCATCGGCGTGCCGAGCGCGACCAGCAGCGTCGCGATCAGCGAACGCGACACACGCCGGCGCGTGGCGAGAATCGCGGGGTCGTCGCTCGGGCCTTCCACGCCCCAGTTGCGGCTGCAATTCTCGTTGTGGCCGTCGTTGTTGTCTTCCTGATTCGCCTCGTTGTGCTTCTGCTCGTAAGCGGTGACATCGGCCAACGTAAAGCCGTCGTGTGACGTGATGAAGTTGATCGACGCCCACGGTTTGCGGTGCCGCCGGTTGAACAGATCGGCCGAGCCCGTCAGGCGCGCGGCGAGATCGGGCCGCAGGCCCGCGTCGCCGCGCCAGAAGCGCCGCACGGTGTCGCGAAAACGATCGTTCCATTCGCTGAAACCGGGCGGATGATTGCCGAGCTGATAGCCGCCGGGGCCGATGTCCCACGGCTCGGAAATCAGCTTGCGCTGCGACAGGAGCGGGTCCTGGCGCAACGCGTCGAAGAGGCCCGAGCCCGGATCGAAGCCGTGGCTCTCGCGCCCGAGCGTCACGCCGAGATCGAAGCGAAAGCCGTCGATGTTGAACGCACTCGACCAGTAGCGCAGCGAATCCATCACCATTTGCAGCACGCGCGGATGCGCGAGGTTCAGCGTGTTGCCGCAGCCGGTGTCGTTGATGTGGTGGCGCTCGTCGCCGGGAATCAGCCGGTAGTAGCTCGCGTTGTCGAGCCCGCGCCACGAGATCGTCGGTCCCATTTCGTTGCTTTCGCAGGTGTGGTTGTAG
Organism: Paraburkholderia sp. Cy-641; assembly: GCF_011752945.1. Taxonomy (NCBI): domain Bacteria; kingdom Pseudomonadati; phylum Pseudomonadota; class Betaproteobacteria; order Burkholderiales; family Burkholderiaceae; genus Paraburkholderia; species Paraburkholderia sp. Cy-641. The sequence continues at coordinate 113,190 of NZ_VWWM01000021.1, read as the reverse complement.
ACCACGTCGAGCATCACCTCGATGCCGGCCGCGTGCAACTGCCGCACCGCGATGCGCATTTCGTCGAGCCGGTGCGAACTCAGATACGACGGCTCCGGCGCGAAGAACGCGGCGGTGTTGTAGCCCCAGTAGTTGCGCAGCCCGCGCTCGACCAGAAAGCGGTCGTTCAGAAACGCATGCACGGGCAGCAGTTCGACCGCGGTCACGCCGAGCTTCAGCAGATGCTCGATGAACTCGGGCGAGGCCAGCGCGGCGAAGGTGCCGCGTTCGTGCTGGCGCAGGTTGGCGCGCAGCATCGAGGTGCCGCGCAGGTGCGTTTCGTAGATCACGGTGTCGCCCCACGGCACGTCCGGGCGCCGGTCGTGCGAGGCGTCGAATGCCTCGTCGATCACGACGCACTTCGGCATCGCGGGCGCCGAGTCGCGCCGGTCGATCGACAGGTCCGCGCGATTCGAATGCATGCGAAAGCCGAACAGGGCATCGGACCAGCGGAATTGCCCGACGAGCTTGCGCGCATACGGATCGAGCAGCAGCTTGTGCGGATTGAAGCGATGCCCGTATTGCGGCTGATACGGCCCGTGCGCGCGAAAGCCGTACGCGGTGCCCGGATGCGCGTTCGGCAGATAGCCGTGCCAGATTTCGTCGGTGCATTCGGGCAGCGCGAAGCGGCGTATCTCCTTGCGGCCGGTGGGATCGAACAGGCAAAGCTCGATTTTCTGCGCGTTCGCGGAGAACACCGCGAAATTCACGCCGAGGCCGTCCCAACTCGCTCCGAGCGGATACGGCGCGCCGGGCAGCAGCCGGTCGGGCATGGCATGCGACATGGTTCCCCTTTCCTGTTCTGACTTATGAGCGCGAAGCCCGGGTTTTCATGCCACGGGCGCGTGGCGCATGTGTCGGCGAGTCCTCGCGAACCGCGCGCCCGTGGTGCGGCAGCTTCGTCAATCCGCGCGCAATACGATCGTCGCGAGCGGCGGCAGCGTCAGCGCGGCCGAGTACGGGCGGCCGTGGCTCGGCACATGGTCGACGTGAATCCGGCCGCCGTTGCCCATGTTCGAGCCGCCGTACACGCTCGCGTCGGTGTTCAGCACTTCGCTCCAGTGTCCGCCGCGCGGCATGCCGAGCCGATAGCCGAGACGCGGTACCGGCGTCATGTTGCACAGCACGACGCACTCCGCGCCCGCGCCGTCGGTGCGGCGATACGCGAACACGCTGTTCGCGCTGTCGTCGCCGATCAGCCATTCGAAGCCGCCCGGTTCGCTGTCGAGCCGATGCAGCGCGGACTCGTCGCGGTACAGGCGGTTCAGATCGCGCACCAGCAGCTGCACGCCGTGATGCAGCGTATCGTCGAGCAGATGCCAGTGCGGCGAGCCGTCGTGATCGAACTCGGCCATCTGGCCGAATTCGCCGCCCATGAACAGCAGCTTCTTGCCCGGATGCGTCCACATGAAACCGAAATACGCGCGCAGATTCGCGAAACGCTGCCAGCGGTCGCCGGGCATCTTGCCGAGCAGCGAGCCCTTGCCGTGCACCACCTCGTCGTGCGAGAGCGGCAGCACGAAGCGCTCCGAGTACGCGTACACCATGCCGAACGTCATGTCGTGATGATGGTATTGGCGATACACCGGGTCTTCGTGCAGGTAGTGCAGCGTGTCGTGCATCCAGCCCATGTTCCACTTGAAGTCGAAGCCGAGGCCGCCGTCGTCGAGGCGCGCGGTCACGCCGGGCCAAGCGGTCGATTCCTCGGCAACCGTGATCGCGCCGGGCACGCCCGGCACGTAGCGGACTTCGTGATTGAGGCGCTTGAGGAACGCGATCGATTCGAGATTCTCGCGGCCGCCGTGGATGTTCGGCACCCACTCGCCGGCCGCGCGCGAATAGTCGCGATAGAGCATCGAGGCCACCGCGTCGACGCGCAGGCCGTCGACGTGATAGCGCTTGAGCCACGCGAGACCCGAGGCGATCAGGAACGCGCTGACCTCGTTGCGGCCGAGGTTGTAGATCATCGTGTTCCAGTCCTGGTGGTAGCCCTCGCGCGGATCGGCATGCTCGTAGAGCGGCGTGCCGTCGAAGTCGACGAGACCGTGCGCGTCGTTCGGAAAATGCGCGGGCACCCAGTCGAGAAGCACGCCGAGCCCGGCTTCGTGTGCGCGATCGACGAAGCGCGCGAACTGCTCGGGCCTGCCGAAGCGCGCGGACGGCGCGAACTGCCCGAGCGGCTGATAACCCCACGAGCCGCCGAACGGATGCTCGGCAATCGGCATGAACTCGAGGTGCGTAAAGCCCATGCTCGTCACGTAGGGAATCAGCCGCTCGGCGAGTTCGTCCCAGTCGAGGCCGCGCTGGCCTTGTTCGGCGATGCGCAGCCACGATTCGGCGTGCACTTCGTAGATCGTGAGCGGCGCGCTCGCGGTCTGCCGGTCGGCGCGGGCTTGAAGCCAGTCGTGGTCGGTCCACGGAAACTGCTCGACCTCGTCGACGTACGCGACGACCGATGCCGTGCCCGGCGGTCTTTCGGTCTGCATCGCGCAGGGGTCGGCCTTCAGCGGCAGCGGATGACCGTCGCGCGACAGCAGTTCGTACTTGTAGCGCGCGCCCGGCCCCACGCGCGGCACGAACAGTTCCCACACGCCGGCCTGATGGCGTAGCCGCATCGGATGACGGCGGCCGTCCCATGCGTTGAAGTCGCCGACCACCGACACGCGCCGCGCGTTCGGCGCCCACACCGCGAAGCGCACGCCGGGCACGCCGTCCATGTCGATCGGCCGCGCGCCGAGACAGTCGAGCACCGCATACGGATCGCCGCGCGCGAGACGTTCGAGCGGTTCGTCGCCGAGCACGGGACCGAACGAGTAGGTGTCCTCGACTTCCTGCACGACGCCATGCCAGTCGATCCGCAAGCGGTACGGTTGCGCGGACGCGACGCGGCCCGCGAACAATCCCCCGCGCAACGGTTCGAGTTCGCCGAGCGTCGCGCCGTCGGCGCGCGCAATCACGCTGACCTGCGCGGCGTTCGGCAGCAGTGCGCGCACGACCGGTCCGGCGTCCGTGCGATGCGGGCCGAGTTGCGAGAACGGATCGGGATGGCGCGCTTCGACGAGCGCGTCGATATCGACCGGTTGCAGGCCAGCGGCCGGATCATGCTCATTCATAGTCGCCCTCGGCCGGGTTAGGCGGCGCGGCGTCGCGCGGTGCCTCGCTGGATGGATTCGACGGATCGTGACCCGGCGGCGTGCCGGGGGTGCCGAGCAGGCGGTCCGCGAGCGCCGCGAGGCCGCGCACCGGCAGGCTGAGCCACGTCGGCCGGTTGGCCGCTTCGTAGCGGATCTCGTAGGCGGCCTTCTCGATCAGGAACAGGTCGAGCAGCGCCTGCTCGGATTCGGGCGCGACGAGCGGTGTCGGCGCCTGTTCGACGATCGCGCGGTACTCGGCGAGGAACGTTTCCGTGGCTTGCACGCGGAAGCGTTCGAACAGCGCGCGCTTGCGGTCCGCGGTCTGTTGCGGCGCGCTCTCGGTGGTCGATTGCGCGGCCGCGCTCGCATACGACAGCGAACGCATGAGACCGGCCACGTCGCGCAGCGGGCTCGATTTCTGCCGACGCTCTTCGAGCGAACGCGCGGGCTCGCCCTCGAAGTCGATCAGATACGCGTCGCCCTGCGCGACCAGCACCTGGCCCAGATGGAAGTCGCCGTGAATGCGGATGCGCAACGCGCCCGCCGCGCCGGACACGAGCCCGCCGACCGCCGCGACGAGCCGCTTGCGCCGGTCGAGCAGGCTTTGCGCGAGCGCCTTGGTGTCGGCATCGAGCATGTCGGCAATGCGCGGCGCGAGCAGATCGAGCGCGCTCGCGAGCATCGCCTGCGTTGCGTTGACCCATGCCTTGACGTGTTCGGCGCTGGCTGGTTCCGGCGCGAATGCGGGGTCGTCGGTCGGGCTCGCGAGCGCGACGTGCAGCTCGCCGAGCCGTTTGCCGATGATGCCGGCGAGTTCGCCGTAACCGTCCAGCAGGATCGCCTCGTTGTCGCGATCGGGCGCGGTTTGCGTATCGGTGTCGATCGCGATCGCGAGTTCGTCGACCGAGCGGCGCAGATAATCGAGCGACCAGTTCCACGCGTCGCCCTGATTGTCGATATAGCCTTGCAGGATCGCGAGCGTATGCGGCACGCCCTCGGGATCGACGCGCACCACTTCGCCATACAGCGGCGCCGTGTTCGCATAACCGAGCTGCGTCAGATAGCGGCTGATTTCCGCTTCCGGATGAATGCCGCTGACGAGCCGGCGCACGAGCTTCAGCACGGCGGCATCGGCGACGATCAGCGAGCTGTTGCTCTGCTCGGCCGCGAGCCAGCGAATCTCGGGCCGCTCGCCGAGAGCGTCGAGTTCGGCGAAGCGCCCGGTCGGCAGGAATTGGATCTCGCTCTTCTGCACGGTCGGCACGACCGCGCGTTCGCGCAGCTTGCGCAGCACGTTGTGCGCGAAGATCGGCAGCGAGAACGCGTCGGTCAGATAGCCGACGTTACGGCCGCGCCGCACGCGCGCGAGCGCCAGTTGCAGGAACAGCGGCGTGGTGGTTTCGCCGCCCCACGTGAGCGCGATCGGCACCACATAGCGCTCGGTATGGGCGCCGACGTCCACTTCGATTTCGGTGAACGCGAAGCCGCCGTTCGGAATCGTGGTCAACGCGGCGAGCCGCACCGCGTGCATCTTCTGATCCTTCGAGGCGAACCAGCGGCGCCGGCTCAGCCATGACGGCAACACTTCCGATTCGAGCAGGCGCACGTTCTCGGGCGTCGGGCCGGTTTGCCCTTCGCGGATCACGATCGTGACGAACTCGGGCAGCGGCTCGGAATGCGCCTGCGCCCACGTCGGACGCTGGCTGCCCTCGCAGAGCAGGAACCACAGGAAGCCGTACGGCGGGAACGTCAGCAGATAGGTGAGCTGGCCGATCGCGGGGAACACCGAATCGGCGGTCATTTCGATCGGCACGGTGCCGTTGAATTCGGACAGGTCGAGTTCGACCGCCTGCGGCGCGCGCGAGAGATTGGCGACGCACAGGATCGGCGGCTCGCCCGGCATCTCGCGCAGATACGCGAGAATCTTGCGGTTCTCCGGCTTCAGGAAGCGGATCGTGCCGCGCCCGAAGGTCTGCTTCGCGCGCCGCGTCGCGAGCATGCGGCGCGTCCAGTTCAGCAGCGAATGCGGGTCGCGGCTTTGCGCTTCGACGTTGACGGCGTCGAAGCCGTAGAGCGAGCCCATCACGGGCGGCAGCACCAGCTGCTCGGGGTCGGCGCGCGAGAAGCCGCCGTTGCGGTCCGACGACCATTGCATCGGCGTGCGCACGCCGTCGCGGTCGCCGAGATGGATGTTGTCGCCCATGCCGAGTTCGTCGCCGTAATAGATGACCGGCGTGCCCGGCATCGACAGCAGCAGCGAATTGATGAGCTCGATGCGGCGGCGGTCGCGCTCCATCAGCGGCGCGAGGCGGCGGCGAATGCCGAGATTGAGGCGCGCGCGGCGATCGCTCGCATAGGTGTTCCACAGATAATCGCGCTCGGAGTCGGTGACCATTTCGAGCGTGAGTTCGTCGTGATTGCGCAGGAAGATCGCCCACTGGTTCGATTCGGCGAGGTCCGGCGTCTGCTTCATGATGTCGGTGATCGGAAAGCGGTCCTCGCTCGCAATCGACATGTAGATGCGCGGCATTAGCGGAAAGTGGAACGCCATATGGCATTCGTCTTCGTTGCCGAAGTACTCTTTCACGTCTTCGGGCCACTGGTTCGCTTCGGCGAGCAGCATCCGGTTCGGGTACTCGGCGTCGATGGTCGCGCGAATCTTCTTGAGGATCGCATGCGTTTCCGGCAGGTTCTCGTTGTTGGTGCCTTCGCGTTCGACGAGGTACGGCACCGCGTCGAGCCGCAGCCCGTCGATGCCCATGTCGAGCCAGAAGCGCATCACCTGCAGCACTTCCTTCATGACCGCCGGGTTGTCGAAGTTCAGGTCGGGCTGGTGCGAATAGAAGCGATGCCAGAAATACGCGCCCGCGACCGGATCGTGGGTCCAGTTCGACGGCTCCGAGTCGATGAAGATGATGCGCGTATCGAGGTACTTCTGATCGGTATCGGACCACACGTAGTAGTTGCGATAGTTCGAGCCGGCCTTCGCGCGGCGCGCACGCTGGAACCACGGGTGCTGGTCGGACGTATGGTTGATGACCAGCTCGGTAATCACGCGGATGCCGCGTGCGTGCGCCTCCTGAATGAAGTGCCGCACGTCGGAGAGGTGCCCGTAGTCGGGATGCACGTTGCGGTAATCGGCGATGTCGTAGCCGTCGTCGCGGCGCGGCGACGGATAGAACGGCAGCAGCCAGATCGCGTTGACACCGAGTTCGGCGATGTAGTCGAGCTTGGCGATGAGGCCGGGGAAATCGCCGACGCCGTCGTTGTTCGCATCGAAGAACGACTTGATGTGCACCTGGTAGATGATCGCGTCCTTGTACCAGAGCGGATCGTCGCTCAGCGTGGCCGGCTTGCCGCGCCGGCGTGCATGGGGGTGCGCCTTGGCGCTACTGGCGGCCGCGGCCGTATGCGCCTCGTGCGCGGTTTGGGCGGGATCGTCACGCTTCATGTTCCACCTTCCATCCAGGTTGGGTTGCCAGCGTCTGCGTGAGATGCGCTGTCCGGATCGGGGTCGGTCTCCTGCGGACGCTCGGCGGGCAGGCCGCCGAGCGGTGCGATGCGCCAGATCGAGAACGGCTGCCCCGAGCGGAGCCGCACGTGCTGCCAGCGTCCGTGCCATTCGAAGCGCGCGCCGCTCATCTGGTCGGTGACGTCGAGCGCGCCGTGATCGTGCAGATGCCAGCGCTGGAACGTGTCCCACGACAACTCGACATCGGCGCCCTGTTCGTTGAACGGATCGAGATTGATCGCGACGACGATCACGTTGTCGCGTGCCTCGGTGGCCTTCTCGAAGAACAGGATATGGTCGTTGTGCGCGGTGAGGAACGTGAGGCCGAGATGCGATTGCAGCGCCGGATTGGCGCGGCGAATCCGGTTCAATGCCGTGATCTCGCCGACGATGTTGCCGGGCCGCTGCCAGTCCCATGCGCGCAACTGATACTTTTCGGAATCCAGATATTCTTCGCTGTTCGGCAACGCGGCGGCTTCGCACAGTTCGAAGCCGCTATACACGCCCCACAAGCCGGCCAGCGTCGCGGCGAGCGCCGCGCGAATCAGAAAGCCCGTGCGTCCCTGCGCCTGCAGATGGCGCGGGTTGATGTCGGGCGTGTTGACGAAGAAGTTCGGCCGGTAGAAATCGCGCGCGCCCGTTTGCGTGAGTTCGGTCATGTACTCGATGAAATCGCGCTTCGACTCGCGCCACGTGAAGTACGTGTACGACTGCGAGAAGCCGATCTTGCCGAGCCGGTTCATCATGCGCGGCCGCGTGAACGCTTCGGCGAGAAAGATCGCGTCGGGGTAGCGCGCGCGCACGTCGCCGATCATCCACTCCCAGAACGGCAGCGGCTTCGTGTGCGGATTGTCGACGCGGAAGATGCGCACGCCCGCCTCGATCCAGAACAGGATCACGTCGCGCAGCGCGAGCCACAGGCCGGGCTTCGCGTCGCGCGCATAGAAGTCGGGATTGACGATGTCCTGATACTTCTTCGGCGGATTCTCGGCATAGCGCAGCGTGCCGTCGGGACGCCACGCGAACCATGTCGGATGCTCCTTCAGCCAGGGGTGATCGGGCGAGCATTGAATCGCGAAGTCGAGTGCGATTTCGAGGCCGTGCCCGTGCGCGGCGGCGAGCATCGCCTTGAAGTCGTCGAGCGTGCCGAGCTGCGGATGCACGGCGGTATGGCCGCCTTCGGCCGCGCCGATCGCATACGGACTGCCCACATCTCCGGGCTGCGCGGTCAGCGTGTTGTTGCGGCCCTTGCGGTTCGCAAGCCCGATCGGATGGATCGGCGGGAAGTACAGCACGTCGAAGCCCATCTCGCGGATGCGCGGCAGTTTCGCCGTGACGTCGGCGAAGGTGCCGTGGCGCGCTTCGTCGTCGCTCATCGAACGCGGGAAGATTTCGTACCAGCTTGCGAAGCGCGCGGCGGTGCGTTCTGCGTCGATCCTGTAGATCACCGGGGCGCGGCTCAGGAACGGACGATGGCGCGCGGCCGTCATCGCCTGCGCGGTGGCCGGCGCCAGGATCAGCGCGAGCTTCTGTTCGGCGCCGGCCTTCGTGAAGTCGCGCACGATCCGTTCGAGCGCTTGCTTCTGCGCGCCGTCGGCTGTTTCGACTTCGGCGAGCACGAGCGCGAACAGATGCGCGGCTTCGTCGATTTCGATCTCGACGGTCTGCCCCGCCTTCAGCTTCTTCTCGATGTGCTCGACGAGCGAGGCGAAGTCGTCGCGCCAGGCGATCACGGTGAACTCGTAGCGGCCGATCCGTTCGAGCGGAATGCGTGCGCTCCACAAGTCGAGCCCGGCCGGCGGCGCGGGCGACATGAGCGTTTCGTGCCACGCGGTTTCGTCGGCGGCGCGCCAGAGCACGGCGGCCGCAATCTTGTCGTGCCCCTCGGCGAAAATCGCCGCGCCGATCTCGGCGCGCTCGCCGACGCTGCGCTTCGCCGCGAAGCGGCCCTGCTCGACCGACGGCGAGACGCTTTCGATCGCGACGCGCGGCGCGTCGATTGCTTCGAGCACGGTCTTGTGGCCGCTGTGCTGGCTGTTCGGTTTGTCGATCGGCGGCGCGAGACAGATCGGCTGCTCGGCGAACGCGCGCCAGAGCCGCACGGCGCCAGGCGCGAGCGCGAACGGTGCGAGCGCCGCGGGTTGACTCTCCTGTTGCGCCTCGGTATGCGCAGCGGGAGCGTCGACAGGTGGTGCAACAGGTGGTGCAAAAAGCGGCGCAAAGCGCGTGAAGCCGCCCGGCACGCCCGCGAGGAAGCGCGCGGGATCGACGCGCAGCGGCGCGCCGAGTTCGGGATTGACGACGATCAGCATGGCCTCGCTCGCATCACGCAGATCGGCCTGCTCGGCGCGCAGCAGCACCGCGGCCGGCGCGTCGGGCCCGGAGAGCGGGCGCAATTCACCGTTCGCGTGCAGCACGGGCGTATGGCGCGCGATGTCGTTGGCCTGCGTGATCGCGGCTGTCAGGTCGAAGCGCCGCGCCTGCGCCGCGAGCGCGAACTGTGCGGCATCGCCCCGTGTTTGCGACAACGGTTCGGTAAGGCCGTACTCGAAGCCCATCGGCATCATCCAGCCGCTGCCGATCGCTACTGACGTGAACAGCGCGCGCCGGTACGCGCGCTCGACGAGCGCGGCGTCGTGCGCGTCGCCGAATTCGGCGGCGAGGCGCGTGCCGTACGGCGCTTCGGGAAACGCGATCGGCGTGCCGATCCGCGCGAGCGCCGCGTGTTCCTCGGCCATCCAGCTTGCCCGAAAGTCCCACCAGCGCACCGAGGAAAACACGCTGTCGAAGCCGGCTGGTTCGAGCGCGGGCAGATCGCCGCGCGCGAGGCCCGGCGTCGCGGCGAGAAAGCGCACGTGCGTATGCTTCGCGCGCACCGCCTCGCCGAGATGCCGCCATACGCCGGCCGGCACGCGATGCGGCGAGTCGCAACGGAAGCCGGCGACGCCGGCATCGGCGAGCGCGAGCAACTGCTGCGCCCACCAGACGGTTAGCGCGGCGCTCGTCGCCGGGTCGTCGAAGTTCGCGTAGGCGACGTTGTCCTCACGATGCGCGTGACGCGGATCGAGCCGCGCTTCAGCGGATTCGCGCGCGTGGAACCACTCCGGATGGTCGGCGTAAAGCGCGCCGTCGGCGGCCATGCGGTCGATCACGAGATCGACGAGCAACGCGAGGCCGTTGCGGCGCGCGGCATCGGCGAGCCAGCGCAGCGCGTCGTGAGCCGGCTGCTTCGCCTCGAACACCGGATGCAGCCGCGCATGATTGCCGACCACCTGCCCATGACCGGCCTGGCCTGGCTCGAACAGGCCGCCGATCAACGCATGATCGAAGCTCAGCGCGGCCGCGTGAGCGAACTGCGCGGGCCAGGCATCGAGCGGCCCGACGAGAAGCGAATGGAAAAAATAAATCCGTGGCGCGTACCCGTTTGGAGATTCCATCGGTCGTTTCCAGAGTTGTCCTGCTGCGGTGTGGATGCAATGGCATGCGATCACAGCGCTCATCGGGCTTCCCGGGCGGATACCACGCAGGCGTCAGCGAGGGCGCGTACTGGTCAAATGTAGTGCATAGATCGTCACGCCGCTGGCCAGTCGCGGGTGTTTCGACGCCAGATGCCGGTTGCACGAGGCTGCTCAGCACTCGTGGCGGAAGGGAGCAAGCGTTGTGCCAATGAGGGCCTCGCGAGGACGAGGCAGCGGCGGGGGCGAGTGTCGAGGGGAGGTGCGCGGGAGTCCGCACGGGATTGCGCGCAAGCCGGTCGCGTGCGATGAAGCGCGCATGGCATGCGTAGCGCGCCGGCTGCCAGCGTGTAAAACGGGCGGGTGCCGTGCGGGTTTTACACGCAGCGGATCAATGCTTCGGCGCGTGCTGCAAAAAGCGGAGTGTTCGGACTGTGTGGCACGCATGTGGCGTTCGCATGAAGTTCATGCGAACGCCACATGCAAACCCATGCAGACCGTCTCACGAACCGAGCAGGCCTGCCGCGATGTTCACGCACAAGCCCAGCACGGCGACGTTGAAATAGAACGACAGGATCGATTGCGCGAGCGTGGCCCGGCGAATCGAACGCGAGCGCAGCACCACGTCGGAGGTTTGCGACGCGACCGCGATCGTGAACGAGTAGTACAGGAAGTCCCAGTAGTTCGGCGTGAGCTTGTGATCGGGAAACAGCAGCGCGGTTTCGTGCGCGTCGGTGTCGTAGTAGAGCCGCGCGTAGTGCAGCGTGAAGATCGTCGGAATCAGAAACCATGCGCCGAACATCGTCAGACCCGTCAGCAGATAGTGCCAGGCGGTCGACGCGCCCGCCGTGCCCTTTGCCGAGGCGAGTTCGAGCACGATTGCGGCAATGCTCGCGACTGTCGCGAGGCAGATCACGAACAGCACGACGCCCGCGTTTTCGTCGTCGCTCAACGCGCGTTCGCGCACGCGGTTCTCGTCGGCGAGGGCCATGTGCAGCCAGATCATCAGCAGGTAGCTCCAGACGGCCGCGTCCCAGCCGATCAGTGCGCGCGCCATCGAACTCGTATGCGCGGGCACGAGAAGCGCAACGACGATGCCGATGAAAAGACCGATGACCGTACGCGGACGATTGCGAAGAACCTGCGGATAGTATTTCATGAACATGTGGTCGGGATGAATGACGGTTGCTGTCGCGGATTTTACTCGCGCGGCGCAGATCATTTGTCGAATCGGCGGATCACAGGCTATAGTCTTTCGCAGTGGCCTTGCACGCCGCTTTCAGTTGAAAGGCGATTGGCAGACACCGCCACGCGGTTGCCGTCGCGATATCGCATGCAGCGCGGCGCGCAAGATGCTGCATGCGGTGCGTGCGAACGTCACGCGCAAACACGAGACCGCTCGAGCGGCGCAAAGACCAGGTTTGGGGAAGAGAGCAACCGAAGCAGCACGCGAGCGGCACCCTGCCATCGCCTCGCTGCTCGTTGAGAATGACTCATCATCTGGAGCCCCCAATGACAGATGCTGCTGAGAATAACGATGCGCACCGCGACGTGACGCCTCGGCCTCGCGCACCATCGTATCGCAACGTGATACATCCGCCGGGCGGGCCAGGGCCGTCGTCGGCTGGACGCCGGACCTGGGTGCTCGGCTCGTGCACGGCGGCCGCGGCGCTCGCGTTTGCGGGCGCGAACCGCTCGCTGTCGTGGATCGCCCCCGCTTTCGCCGATGCCGCCAGTGCCGCCGCTGCGCCTTCCGCCGGCGGCGGGCTCGATGCCTTCCTCGCGCTCTCGCGGCACCTCACGGGCCGCAGCGGCTTCGATGCCGTGCTCGGCCAACGCGTCTACGACGCACTCGCCCAATCCGACAACCAGTTCGCGCAGAACGTCGCCGCGCTCAATACGTGGCTGCAGGCTCATGGCGGCGTGCCGTCCGATACCGTGACGCAGGTGTTGCAAAGCGACCAGCCCGCGCTCGCGAAGTCGGTCGGCGCGATCATGCGCGCGTGGTATCTCGGTCTCGTCGGCGAGATGCCGCATGTCGAGGTGGTCGCCTATGAAAAGGCGCTGATGTTCGAGCCGGTCAAGGACGTGCTCACGATTCCGTCCTATTGCCGAGACGTGCCGTTCTACTGGACGCAGAAGCCGGCGTCCGCCTGAGCGGCGTTGCGCGCGCGGAGCAAGGAAAAAAGCGAAGAAAAGCGCCGCAGCAAGGGCGCTGAAGAGGGCAACGATGGCAAACACACATTCCGCCGATATCGTCGTAGTCGGCTCGGGCGTCGCCGGTAGTCTGGTCGCGCATCAACTCGCGCTCGCCGGTGCCTCGGTGATTCTGCTCGAAGCCGGGCCGCGCATTCCGCGCTGGCAGATCGTCGAGAACTTCCGCAATTCGCCGGCCAAGTCCGACTTCGCGACGCCGTATCCGTCGACGCCTTATGCGCCGCATCCCGAGTACTCGCCCGCGAACGGCTATCTGATCCAGAAGGGCGATTATCCGTACAACTCACAATATGTGCGGCTGGTCGGCGGCACCACGTGGCACTGGGCCGCGGCCGCGTGGCGGCTGCTGCCCTCGGACTTCCAGTTGCACAAGCGCTATGGCGTCGGGCGCGACTGGCCGTATCCGTACGAAACGCTCGAACCGTGGTACGTGGCGGCCGAAGTGCAGCTCGGCGTGTCCGGGCCCGACAGTTCGATCGATCTCGGTTCGCCGCGCTCGAAGCCGTATCCGATGCAGCAGTTGCCGCTCTCGTACATGGACCAGCGCTTCAGCGACGTGCTCAACGCGCAGGGCTTCAAGGTCGTGCCCGAACCGGTCGCGCGCAACAGCCGCCCCTACGATGCGCGGCCGACCTGCTGCGGCAACAACAACTGCATGCCGATCTGTCCGATCGCGGCGATGTACAACGGCGTGATCCACGCGGAAAAGGCCGAGCAGGCCGGCGCGAAACTGATTCCCGAGGCGGTCGCGTATCGCGTCGAGGCGGACGACAAAGGGCTCATCACCGCGGTCCACTACAAGGACCCGAACGGCAACAGCACGCGCGTGACGGGCAAGCTGTTCGTGCTCGCGGCGAACGGCATCGAAACGCCGAAGCTGATGCTGATGTCGAGCTCCGATAAATTCGCGCACGGCATCGGCAACAGCTCCGACCAGGTGGGCCGCAACCTCATGGATCACCCCGGCACCGGGGTCACGTTCCTCGCCAACGAACCCTTGTGGCCCGGCCGCGGACCGATGGAGATGACCTCGATCGTCAACTTCCGCGATGGCGCGTTCCGTTCCGACTACGCGTCGAAGAAGCTGCATCTGTCGAACGGCGTGCCGACCATGAGCGTGACCGCCGACCTGCTGAAAAAAGGCCTGACCGGCGCGGAGCTCGACCGGCAGATTCGCGACCGCGCCGCGCGCACGCTCAACATCAACAGCTTTCACGAACATCTCGCGGAGCCGCAGAACCGCATCGTGCCGTCGGCCGATCACAAGGACGCGCTCGGCATTCCGCAGCCCGAGATCTACTACTCGATCAACGACTACGTGAAGAAGAGCGCGGCCAACACGCATGAACTCTATGCGCGGATCGCGGCGCTGTTCGGCGGCACCGAAATCTCGTTCGACGATACCTTCGCACCGAACAATCACATCATGGGTACGACGATCATGGGCAGCGATCCGGCGACTTCGGTCGTCGACGCGGACTGCCGCACGCACGATCACCCGAATCTGTTCATTGCCAGCAGCGGCGTGATGCCCACCGCGGCCTCGGTGAACTGCACGCTGACGATCGCGGCCTTGTCGCTGAAGCTGGCCGACAAACTCAAGCGCGAAATCTGAGCCCCGACCGGAGAGCCACCATGCTGAAGAACCTCTCTCTCGCGCGGCCGGACCCTGCGCACAGACATGCGGCGCGGCGCCGCCGCTTTGGCGCCGCGCTGGCGGTCGCGTTCCTGCTGTTCGCGTTGTCGATGGCGTGGCGCGAGGTGTCCGGCCAGGGCGAGCCATTGAGCGACGAATTGCCGATCACCCAGGCCCATGCCGACGACGCCATGCAAGCGTCCGATGCCGGGGCCGTCGCGCTCGCCGGCTCCGCCGCCAACGGCGATCTCGTCAAACGCGGCGAGTACCTGACGCGCGCCGCCGATTGCGCGGCCTGCCACACCGCGGACAAGTCGCGTCCGTTCGCGGGCGGCCTGCCGATCAGCACGCCGTTCGGCACGATCGTCACGCCGAACATCACGCCCGACCCCGACACCGGCATCGGCCAATGGAGCGACGCCGACTTCATGCGCGCGATGCACGAAGGCATCGGCAAGGGCGGCGAGCGGCTGTACCCGGCGTTTCCCTACACGGCCTATACGCGCGTGACCGATCAGGACGTGCTCGCGATTCGCGCGTACCTGAACACGCTCACGCCGATTCACTACACGCCGCCCGCCAACAGCCTCAAGTTCCCGTTCAACCAGCGCTGGCTCATGGTGTTCTGGAACCTGTTCAACTTCAACGAGGGCCGCTTCGTTCCCGATCCGAAGCAGAGCGCCGAATGGAATCGCGGCGCGTATCTCGTCGAAGGGCTCGCGCATTGCGAGGAGTGCCATACGCCGCGCAATTTCATGCAGGGGCTGCAGACGAGCGCGCGCTTCTCGGGTGCGGTGCAGGCAGGCTGGCACGCGTTCAACATCACGCCGGACAAAGTGAGCGGCGTGGGCGACTGGCACGACGACGAACTCGCCGCGTATCTGTCGACGGGTGCGGTGCCGGGCCGCGCGAATGCGGCTGGACCGATGGGCGAAGTGGTCGCGAACAGCACGCAGTATCTGACGCCGGTGGACCTGCGCTCGATCGTCGTCTATCTGCGCTCGCTACCGGCCGTGAGCGGCGGCGAGACGCGCGGGCGCCACCAGTGGGGCATGCCCGCCGCCGACGTCACCGCGTTGCGCGGGGCGAAGATCACTGGCGCGAGCGGCGAGGTGAGCGGCGCGCAGCTGTTCATCGGCAATTGCGCGACCTGTCACAGCTGGACCGGCGAGGGCGTGGGCGCGAGCGCGCCGGGCGCGTATCCGTCGCTGATCCACAATTCGACGGTCGGCGCGAGCGATGCGAACAATCTCGCACTGGTGATCCTGTACGGTGTGAGCCGCACCACCTCGCACGCGGACGTGCTGATGCCCGCGTTCGGCGGCCATCTCGACGACGAGCAGATCGCCGCCATCACGAACTACGTGACGAAGCAGTTCGGCAATCCGCAGGCGACCATGACGGCAGCCGGGGTCGCGAAGCTGCGCGCGCAGCAGTGACACGGCGAGACGATGGCGTTGCGATGACGCCGTGGCTGCGTGGTCGTGTCGAGGTCCACGGGCGAAGGTGCCGGGCCGATGCCGGTCTTGTATCGTTTTGTGACAATTTCGCGCGTTCGGACACAACGATACGATGGGCGCCGCGCATACGATACCGCGTCCGCCGCATTATCATGAACAGATGGATTCCACACCCGCCAACGTCGTTCAGCATCACGCAGCCAACGAGCTTGGCCGCGATTTCGTGGTCGGCGATTTGCATGGCTGCGTCGATGCGCTCCGTTATCTGCTGTGCCAGATCGCGTTCGATCCGGCGCGCGACCGGCTGTTTTCCGTCGGCGATCTCGTCGATCGCGGCGAGCATTCCGAGCAGGCGCTCGCACTGCTCGCGAAGCCGTGGTTCTTCGCCGTGCTCGGCAATCACGAGGACACGCTGTGCGCGGTCGCCGATGGCCGTTTGCGGCGGCAGTGGTGGTACGGCATCGGCGGCGCCTGGGCCGCGGACGTGCCCGACGAGCGCCTGCGCCACTACGCGCAGCATCTGCGCACGCTGCCGCTCGCGCGCACGATCGGCAGCGGCAAGGACCGCTTCAACGTTCTGCATGCCGAATTTTTCGGCTCGGACGCCGATCTCGACGCGGGGAATTTCTCCGCCGAAAAGCGCCAGCAGTTGCTATGGGGGCGTGAGCTCGCGCTCGGCAACAGCGACCCGCTGCGGCAACGCGGCTTGTCGCTGACCTACTGCGGCCATACGCCGATGCGCGACATCACGCAGATCGGCTCGCAGGTGTTTATCGACACCGGCGCGTTCGGGCCCGACGGCAAGCTCACGATCGTGCAGCCGCTGGCGTTGCGGCGCTGGTCGATCTCGGTCGAAGAAGCGCGGGCGGACGGGGCGGCGGCGCTGGCACTGCCTTGAGCATGCCGTCTTCCGCCGCACGGCGTTGCGTTTGCCGTGCGGCTTGCCGCTTGCTTCGGCCCGCGGTTCGTCGTTACCCCACCTGATTGAGCTCGAACACCATATCCACGCTCGTGCCGTTCCAGTTGTATTCCAGATACGCCGCGTGATGGCAGTCGCGCAGCAGCGTCGTGCGAAACGCGGCGAGGCATTCGCCCGCGCCGTCGCGCACCGACGGATAGGCGATGCCCGGCGCGCCCGCCTGTCGCACTGCCCGGCCGAGCGCCTGGCCGGCCAGGTAGTCGTGCGGCGAGAGCACGGCGGGATCGAGCGCGGCATCGTGGCGCAGATCGACGACCGTGCCTTGCGCGACCACGGTGTAGAGACGCATCTGCTGACGTAGCGGCGGTTCGGCGGTCGCGGCGAGGAATTTCCCCGTGTGATAGCGCGTTTCGGCGATCGCCGTCGCGCGCGAGCGGGCGCAGTAGAACACGCCGTAGGTGCCGTCCGAAAAGCGGCTGCCGAGCGGATTCAGATGCGTGAGCGCAGCCATGATCGGCCCGTAGCCGGGCCCGAAGCGGCGCTCCTCGCGCGGCACGAGATCGAGTTCGCCGACTTCGGTACGCAGACGGTCGTTGGTCATTGCTTCGAGCGCATAGAGCGCGTCGAAATCTTCGGGGGAAGCGACCCGGTCGAACAGATTGACGGCCGGAAAGCGGGTTGGAATGACGCGATACGCGGGCGACCAGTCGAGCGCGGCGCTGGTCCAGCGGTCCTGCCAGTTCGCTTGTGTCACGCCCAGCCGCCTCGCATTGCGTCGAGATACTGGCGCACGGCCACGAGATCGCTGATATTGCCCGCCAGCATGCGGTCCAGCGCGCGCCGGCCGCCGAACGGCGGCGCGCTGTTGGGGCGCTTGATCCAGGTATCGGCGGCGCTCGGTTGCGGCAGCAGAATCTGCAATGCCTTGTAGATGCCGAGCAGAAGCGACAGGCGCTCCAGCGTGTCGCGCCCGAGGCGCGCCGTTTCGGGCGACGCCTTCCATTTGAAGAACGTCGAGCGGCCCGGCGAGCCGAGCAGGACGATCTGCTCGTCGGCGTTCAGGTCCCAGTCGCGCGCGATGTTGAAGAACGCGCGCAGCCCCGCAGCCGACATTTGCGTGAGCGTGGGTTCCGGGGCGGGCCGTCGTAACGGCGACTCGGGCGGAGTGAGGCGGGCAGCGTGAGCCATGATCGGGTGAGTCCCTATATGTACTTTGAATGGATATTAGTCCATAAATGGATTTTTGCAAGAGAATATAATCGCGGCTCGTTTTTGCAGTCGTCGATCAGGAGAAGCAGGAGATGCGGGTTCGAGCAGTAGCAGCGGCGCTGGCCGTGTGGTGTGTGTCGGAAGCGGCCATGGCGGCGGGTTATACGGAAACGTGGAATCCGCCCGAGGCGAGCGGGCATGTCGTCAGCGGACATGTCACGAAAGCGGTGCGGCAAAAGCCGGGTGGGGCGAAGGGTAAGGTGGCCGAGGCCAAGGCCGGTGGGAAGCGCGGCGGCGCGCATGGGAAGCAGGTGGCGAGCGTTCGGCACGGGGCGGCGCATGGCGCGGCGGGTGGCGGCGTTCACAGCAGCAAGCTCGCGGCGCATGGCGCTGGCGCGAAAAAGGTGGCGGCGAGCGGGGCTGCGAAGGGCGGCATGAAGTTGGCGGCCTTGGGTAGGGGCCGAGCGCATGCGGGCGTGAGCGCGCAGGCCGTGAAGCAGCGTACACAGCCACATGAGCAGCCACATGCGCAGCTTGCGCGTGCGAAATCGACGCAGGGCAAGGTGATGCACGCGGACTTTGCGCCGGGGCATACGGTTCGCCCGCATGTCGCGAAGGTCGCGGCGAAGCCGGTGGCGGCGAGCACGAATCCGGTCGCGCCGGCCGTGCAGACTGCGCCGACCGCGTCCGTGAACGTTGGCGACATCGCGCCGATGGGCACTGCGCCTAATCCGGCGACCGCTCGCAGCGGCTCGTTGCCGCCGATTATTCACTGAGCGTTATTTTAGCGGGGACGTGTTGCGGCCGACGCGTTGTGCCGTCGCCCATCCGATCTGTTTGACGGCAAACGGGGCGTGTGCCGGGCGCGAAGCGCGTACTTGCGAACGCAGTGTTACCCCGTCGCTAACCCATTCGCCAGCAACCGCAGCGTTTCCGCCGAGCGCGGATCGCGCACGCGCGAATGCAGCGTCACGCGCGATTCCGGCAGCTCCGGCAAGCCGAGCCGCGCACCGACGTCGACGAGACCGCGCGGCGCAACCCGGCGCGCGAGCGGCGAGACGGCGAGCCCTGCCGCCACCGCCGCGCCCACCGCGGCCATGCCGCCGCCGACAAACACTTCCTGCCACGCAACCCCCGCCGCCGTCAGCGCGCGCAGCGCGACGTCGCGCACCTTGCACGGCGGGCTCAGCAATGCCAGCGCGAGGGGCTCGCCAACGCGCGGCAGCCACGCGGGCGAGGCGAGCCAGCCGAGCGGTTCGCTGAAGAGCGTCTGCGCATCGTCGCGCGGCGGCTCGTCCGCGCCATAGCGGATGATCGCCGCGTCGAGCCGGCGCTCGTCGAATTGCGTGAGCAGTGCCGCCGACGTCCCCATATGCAGCTCGATCACGAGCCCCGGATCGTGCGCATTGAGCCGCCTGAGCAACTGCGGCAGATCGGGACCCGCGACATGCTCGCTGAGCCCGAGCGCGAGCCGGCGCCGTTCCACCGACAGCGCGCCCAATGCGCGCTCGTGCGCATTCAGCAGTTCGCGCGCCGCGCCGAGAAACGCGTTGCCATCGGCGGACAGGCGCACGAGGCGCGGCGTGCGTTCGAGCAACGGCTTGCCGAGATGCGCTTCGAGCCGCTTCAGCTTGAGGCTGACGGCCGATTGCGTGGTGTCGAGCGCGTCGGCGGCGCGCGTGAAGCTGCGCAGATCGGCGACGAGCACGAATGCCCGCACCGCATCGAGATCGAGCACTTTCATTTCCAATGAATATGGATGAAATAGGCGAAGATATCTGTTTATTATGACTGAGCGTGCCTAAGCTGTGTTTAACCCAACACCGCAACAGGAGTCGATCATGCCGCTCACCCGAATCTCACTGCGCGCCGGCAAGCCGGCCGAATACCGCGAAGCGCTGACCGCGGGCATCCAGCGCTCGCTGGTGGACACGTTCAACGTGCCGCCCGACGACATGTTCATGCTGATTACGGAGCACACGCCGGGCAACCTGATCTATGACCGGCAGTATCAGAACATCGAGCGTGGCGACGATTTCGTCGTGATCCAGTTGACCGTGAGCAACACGCGCACGATCGAGCAGAAGAAGGCGCTGTACCGGCGGATCGTCGATGAACTGGCGAAATCGCCGGGCGTGCGGCGCGAGGATGTGTTCATCAACCTCGTCGAGGTGGAGAAGGAGAACTGGTCGTTTGGGAATGGGGGGGCGCAGTATGCGACGTAGGCGCGTGCGGGGCAGAGCATCTTCGATGCTCCGCCCCTGCGATTATCCGGTTCAAGCCCCTCAAGCCATTTGAGGCTCAAACGGAAACTGCTCGATCTCCCCGCCGCGCGCCACCACCACCGTGCTCTCCGGAATTTCCTCCCACCAGTCCGGCAAATCGGAGAGCGGTTCCGACAGGACCAGAAACGCATCTTCACCGACCATCGCGATGCGCGGATCGTCGGGATACAACTCGTGCAGATGATGGAACGACGTGCTGTGATACAGCGAGCGTGATTGCTGTTCACTCGAATAACGCACCGCCACGATCTGCTCGCCGTCGGTTGCGCAGACGGTCATGTTCAGCGGTTGATCCACGCCGTGGCGGCGGCCGGTTTCCTCGACGAACGCCACCATGCGCCTGAGCGCGGTGACGGGCGCCAGTTCGAGACCGAACGTGAGCGCGAGGAAGAACAGCACTTCGGAATCGGTCGATCCCTCGACCGACGGGAACAGTTCCGGGTCGATCGCGACCATCAGATCGCGACGCAGCGCCGGATAGTTGCGCACGAGGCCGTTGTGCGCGAACAGCCACCGGCCGTGGCGAAACGGATGACAGTTGGTTTCCTGCGAAGGCGTGCCGGTCGCCGCGCGTATGTGCGCGACGAACATCGGCGCGCGAATCGCGCGCGCGGCTTCACGCAGATTGCGATCGCTCCACGCCGGCTGAATGCAGCGATAGCGGAACGGAATGTCGGTCGGATGGCCGTACCAGCCGATTCCGAAGCCGTCACCGTTGGTGGTCGTGTTGCCGAGCCGCGAATGCAGGCTCTGATCGATCAGCGAATGCTTGGCGTTGAACAGCACCGTTTCGAGCTGAAGCGGTTTGCCGGAATAAGCGAGCCAGCGGCACATGAAATGTCTCCTGTCGAATACGCTTCTATCTGGCGGCCGGTTGCAGCGTCGTGATCGTGATCCGCACACCGATGCGCGGCAGCAGCGACGACGATACACGGATTACCGCCCCGGCACCTTTCAAGCCGAAATAATGGGCAAAAATTTCCACGCGGCGGCGGATCGGCATGCCGTAAGCGCTACTCATGGTCGACAAAGACCGTGTCGTTATAATGATTCGCGGTCCTTTCCGGACCCTAGCCCTCGCCCCGGCCCTTCAACTTCTCCCGCCATGCCCACCGACCGCACCGATCCCCCTCGCGAATCCCTCGAACTCGGCGGCTCCGTCTGGTTTCAAGCCGGCACGCAGACGCTCGGCGGCGCGGCGCGCATCGCGCTGCTCGCGGCGATCGGCGAAACCGGCTCGATCACGAGCGCGGCGAAGGCGGTCGGCATCAGCTACAAAGGCGCGTGGGACGCCATCGACACGATGAACAACCTCGCGGGCGAACCGCTCGTCGTGCGGATGACGGGCGGCAAGGGCGGTGGCGGCACCACGCTCACGCCGCGCGCGGTGAAGCTGATCGCGACGTTTCGCGCGGTCGAGCGCGAGCATCGGCGTTTTCTCGAACGCGCGGGTGCGGCGATCGAAGGTTTCGCGACGGACTGGGACCTGATCGGCCGCATCGGCGTGAAGACCAGCGCGCGCAACCAGTTCTACGGCACCGTTTCGGCGATTACGCGCGGCAGCGTCAACGACGAAGTCACGCTCGCGCTGCCCGGCGGCCAGGCGATTGTCGCCGTGCTCACGCACGAGAGCACCGAGGCGCTGGGGCTCGTCGAGGGCGCGGCGGCGTTCGCGCTGATCAAGGCGTCGTGGGTCGTGCTGCTCGTCGATGGCGCAGACGGCGCGCCGCTCAGGCTGTCGGCGCGCAATCAGTTGCGCGGCGCCGTGCAGAGCGTGAAGCGCGGTGCGGTGAGCGCGGAAGTGTCGCTGGCGCTCGACGGCGGCACGGTCATGACCGCGGTCGTCACCAACGAAAGCGCCAACGCACTCGGTTTGCAGGAAGGCGCGAGCGCGGTGGCCGCGTTCAAGGCGTCGAGCGTGATACTCGGCGTGAAGGACTGAGCGGTGGCAGGGACGGCGAGACCGCGCCCTTACGACTCGCTGCGCACATACCCCGCGAACGGATGGTCTTCGCGCACGCGGCCATCGTTGACCTGCACGACCTGATCGCCGAATGCCGCGACGTCGTCGGGATCGTGCGTAATCAGCACCATCGGAATATAGAGCCGCGTTTGCAGGTCCGACAGTTCGCGCCGCATGCGCTGGCGCAGCGCGCTGTCGAGCGCGGAAAACGGCTCGTCGAGCAACAGCAGGCGCGGCTGCGCGACCAGCGCCCGCGCCAGCGCGACGCGCTGCTTCTGCCCGCCGGACAGCTGCACCGGGTGATTGCCCGCGACGCCCCTCAACTCCAGCGCCTCGAGCCAGTAATCGACCTGCGGATGCGAGCCGCGCGCGCGCGGATTGAACCAGCCCCGGCGCAGCCCGAAGCCGATGTTCTGCCGCACGTTGAGATGCGGGAACAGCGCGTAGTCCTGAAACAGATACGCGATCTTGCGCGCCTGTGGTTTCTGATCGACGCCGCTCGCGCTGTCGAACAGCGTGGTGCCGTGCAGCGTGATCGATCCCTCGTCGGGGCGCAGCAAACCGGCAATCGCCTGCAGCGTCAGGCTCTTGCCCGCGCCGGACGGGCCGAACAGCACGAGCCGCTGGGTGTTCGCGCGGAACGAAACGTCGAGCGTGAAGCGGCGCTCGGCGGTCTCGAAGGTCTTGCGGATGGCGACGTCGAGCGGCATGTCAGCGAGACCTCAGAAGCGTGTGCTGCGGCACGAGCCGCCCCGCGAGCAGCAGGATCGTGACGCACGTCACCGAGGTTACGAGCACGAGGAAGTTCGCGGTGCTGTCGTCGCCGGCCTGCACGGCCGAGTAGACCGCGACCGAGAGCGTCTGCGTGCGGCCCGGCAGATTGCCGGCGATCATCAGCGTCGCGCCGAATTCGCCGAGCGCGCGCGCGAACGCGAGCAGGCCGCCGGCGAGAATGCCGCGCGCGGCAAGCGGCAGCGTCACGCGAAAGAAGATCGCCGCTTCGCTGACGCCGAGCGTGCGCGCCGCGCGCTCCAACTGCGGATCGACGCCCTCGAAGGCGGCGCGCGCCGACTTCAGCACGAGCGGAAACGCCACCACTGTCGAGGCGATCACCGCGCCCTGCCATGTGAACACGAGCTGGATGTCGAAGCGGTCGAGCCACGCGCCGATCACGCCGCGCCGGCCGAGCAGCACAAGCAGGTAGTAGCCGAGCACGGTCGGCGGCAGCACGAGCGGCAGCATCAGCAGCGAGTCGATCACGTCGCGCGCGCCGGAGCGCCAGCGCGACAGACCGAGCCCCGCCGCGACGCCGAGCACGAGATTCAGCGCGGTGGCCCAGCCCGCCACCTTCAGCGACAGCAGCAGCGGAACCCAGGCCTGTTGCATGACGTGTGCTTTCCCGTCGATCAGTGCGCGGGCTTGAAGCCGTACTTCGCGAGCACGGCCTGGCCGGCCGGCGACAGCACGAAGTCGATGAACGCCTGGGCGTCGGCCGCGTGATGGCTGCCGTCGACCTGCGCGATCGGATAGGTGATCGGCGTTTGCGTCGGCAGGCTCAGCGCGACCTTGACCTTGTCGGGCATGATCGCGGCGTCGGTGCCGAACACGAAGCCCGCGTCGACTTCGCCGCGCGCGACGTAGTCGAGGCTCTGGCGCACGTTCGCCGCGAGCACGGCCTTCGCGTTGACCGCGTCCCACACGCCGGCGGCCTTCAGCGCGCCCTGCGTATAGCGGCCGACCGGCACCGAAGCCGGATCGCCGAACGCGACGCGCTTCACGTTCGCGGTCGTCAGATCGTTGAGGCTCGCCGGGGCGAAGTGGCTGTCGTTCGGCACGATCAGCACCAGCGAATTGGCCGCGAAGTCGCGCCGCGTGGACGGCACGATCACTTTTTGCGAGGCGGCCATGTCCATCGCCTTCTGGTCCGCCGAGGCGAACACGTCGGCCGGCGCGCCCTTGACGATCTGCTGCATCAGCACGTCGGACGCGCCGAAGTTCAGCAGAACCTTGGTGCCCGGATGCTGCTGCTGGAACGCGTCGCCGACTGCCTTGAACGCGTTGGTCAGGCTGGCGGCGGCGGAGACCACGAGTTCGTCGGCGTGGGCGTTTACGCTGACCACAACGGAGACGGCGCTTGCGACGCAAAGCGCGTATTTCTTCAGATGGCGGGAGAGTGTCATGAAGGACCTGAAAGTCTGACGTGGACGGGAAGCAGCGGTTTAAAAACGCTATCGTAATATATGCGCGGTTATAGCGGTGTGCGCATGACCGGCGATCGAGGCTGACGCTTCATTTTCGGCGTGCAGCGCTCGTGGATCGGGACAGGATCGGCGGGGAACCGGGAACTGCGAGGAACGCTCGCAGCAAACCCGAAGAGAGCGGCGCCGTGCCGCTCAGACGTGAGACGCGTGCTGCGGCGCGAGCGTATTGAGCGTTTGCGACAGCGGCAGGCTGGCCGGACGAATCTCGCGCGCGGCCTTCCACTTGGCGCGGATGAACGGCCGGTCGTGGCCGGACACCTTCAGCGCGATATGCGTGACCCAGCGCTGCGTCGGCACATGCACGTCGTGCATCGCGATGGCGAGCACCATCATGCTGACGGCGACCGGCAGCGCTGCGAGGCGCCCCGGCTCGGCATTCCACGCGATGCGCACGAACAGCAGCGCCGCGAGCGCGCCGACGATGCAGCCGGTGACCGCTTCGGACGGCGAATGCGCGCTCAGCACGACGCGCGACAAACCCACCGCGATGCCGGCGGCCAGCCCCGCCAGCACGCCGAGCAGACGGATGGCGGGCCGCGCGGGCAACAGCATCAGGAACATCGCGACCGGGTAGACCGCCGTGGACAGCGTCGCGTGGCCGCTGACGCCAGTGAAATCGAGTTCCCGCACGCCGACGCCCCAGCCGAGGAAGGCCAGCTTGGTCACCGTCACGATGCCGATGGCCGCGCCGAGCAGCAGCAGCCAGCCGGCCGCGAGCCGCCACGAGTAGCCGACCGCCAGCCAGAGTGCGATGGCGAACGCGAGCGGCAGCGTGAGGCCGGCGCCGCCGAGGCTGGTAATCGAATACCACAGGTGGATCGGTAAGTCGGGCATGGCTAAAGTGCGACGTGGGCCGCGTGAAATGAGGTGGGTGGGTAGCCGAACCGGCGCGCGGCCGGCACGGACGCCGCTTTCGCCCGGGTCGGGACCTTCGGCATTAACCGCCAGTATAGACGGGTGTCGCTCGCCGGTCTTGCCGCGCACCGCGCATTTACGCGCCAAATGTTGGCTGGCGAACGGGACGTCGTGCCAGCTTGCGCGGTGCTTACCGGGTGCCTGTCGTGGACGTCGACGAGCAGCGGTTAGGGTTCGACGGCAGGATGGCAACAAGGTTCGCCGGAGAGAAAATCGGACTCGGCATGATTGTCAGTCCTCGGCAACGCATGAAAAATGATGTTATTGTGCATTGCACAACTTCGTGTGAACTCGCGTTTTGCGCCGGTTTGCACTGTCCCTTTTTGCGAGGTTATCGCCGATGGCAAAAAGCCTGTCGAAAATCTGGCTGCGCGGTTTGAAGCGCCTGCTCGCGATTCAAACCGAACATGCGCAAAAGTCCACCCGACGCGCACCGGCGCGACCCGTGCGCGCCGCCGCCAACAAACCGTCGAGCAAGGCTCGTCCGCTCAAGCCGGCCGACGCGCTGCGCACGCCCGTGAAGCGCGAGTCGCGCGTGCGGCCGCGCGCGGCCGCGTGGGCGAGCGGCTCGTGGACGCGCTCGTTCCACTCCGCGCCGGTGGCGCCGGGGCGGCTCGTCAATCATCTGCAGTACGGGCTGTATGTGCCGTCGGGCCATGCGCTGGAAGCGATGCCGCTCGTCGTGATGCTGCACGGCTGCACGCAATCCATCGACGAATTCGCCGAGGGCACGCGCATGAATCTGCTCGCCGATCGCTACGGCTTTGCGGTGGTGTACCCGGAGCAGTCGAAGCACGCGCACTCGCACCGCTGCTGGCACTGGTACGACGCCAGCGACAGCGCGGGCGGCGCCGAGGCGCGCGCGGTGGTGTCGCTCGTCGACGAGCTCGTCGCGCAGCATGGTTTCGACCGGGAGCGCGTCTACGTGGCCGGGATTTCCGCGGGCGCGGGCCTGACGGCGCTGCTGGCGCTCAACTATCCGGATCGTTTCGCCGCGGTCGCGCTGCATTCCGGCCCCGCAATCGGCGAGGCCCGCTCGGGCATC
This sequence comes from Paraburkholderia sp. Cy-641, assembly GCF_011752945.1. Taxonomy (NCBI): domain Bacteria; kingdom Pseudomonadati; phylum Pseudomonadota; class Betaproteobacteria; order Burkholderiales; family Burkholderiaceae; genus Paraburkholderia; species Paraburkholderia sp. Cy-641. Next base: position 87,141 of record NZ_VWWM01000021.1, on the reverse strand, counting down.
GCCGCCATGGACGTGATGCGGCGCGGCGTGCGCCGCGAACCGGCCGAGCTCGTCGACGAAATGACGGACGTTGCGCAATATCCGGGCATGCCGGCGCTCATCATCCACGGCGACGCCGATCACGTGGTCGCGCCCGTCAACGCGGACCAGCTGGCGGCGCAGTTCCTGCGTCTGAACCGTCTCGTCGACGCCGACGGCGCACGCCGGGCCGGCGAAATGCGCGAAGACCGCAAGGGCGGCGTAGTGATGCGCGACTATCTGCGCGGCGGCCGGCGCGTGGTGCGGGTGTGCCGTGTGCAGGGGCTCGGCCACGCATGGGCGGGCGGCGACGACGCATTGCCGTTCCATTCCGCCAAAGGTCCGGACGCGAGCGCCATGCTGTGGGAGTTTCTCAGGCATCAGCGCCGCACGGATGCGGGACGTGCCGTGGAAGGCCTGGCGGCGTCGTCGGCCGGGAGATGACACCGGAAGCGCGCCTCGAAAATGAGCAGTAGCGCGGAACTAGGGTTTTCCCTATAATACGGGTTATCCCTTAGTTGTAACGCACAGCCTTCATTTCCGAGGTCGACCATGTATCTGCTTAGCCGTCTGTTCCTGTTTCTGACCAAATCGCCGGACCAACTCGCAAAAGAGCGCGCCGACGACTACCTCTCCGAAGCGACCGATCTCTACGATCTCGAATTCCGCATGCGCAAACTGGACCGCGAAGGCAGCGTGCGCCAGCCGTCGTGGATGAGCCAGCACTACGGCTAAGCAGGCGCGAGCGTCGCGATAGTCGGAAAAACATCGGCGTGTGGTGAGGCGCCGATGTGCGGGGCGAGCCGCTCAGGTATCGCGAACCGCCACGGGTTTTTCAGCGTAGTTGCCGCCGGGCAGCCTGCGCGCCCAACGCCCAACCAATCGGCTCCGCGTCAAGCAGCCGGATTCAACTGCCAGAGCGCGTAATTCAGTAGCGCCGCGTACGCGACCCAGATCACGTACGGCATCAGCATCACACCGGCCAGGCGGTCCCGTCGCCAGAAGACGCCGGTCAGCATAACGATCAGCACCAGCAGAATCACGATATCGGTTAATGCCATTTCCGGCCGATGCAGACCGAAGAATAGCCACATCCACGCGGCGTTGAACACCAACTGAACCACCCACAGGACGATTGCCGCGCTCAGGCCATCGCGCTTCCATACGCGCCACGCGGAAAACGCCATCAGCACGTAGAGTACGCTCCAGACCGGCGGGAAGACCCAGTTCGGCGGATTGAACGCGGGCTTTGCAGTCCCGCGTACCAGGCCTCCGGCAAGGACAGGCTCGCGGCCCAGCCGGCCGCAAGCGTCAGAATCAGAAACACGAGCAGCGACGGCAGACGGCGCATCTTCATCCCTCCAGGCGTTTTTCTTCAATGATGTAAGCGGGCACTCACTTTCCGAAACGGGCCAGTGTACGCAGGCGCGCCTGCGCATGATCGACGATCGGCTCGGGATAATTCCCGCCCAGCACCACGCCGAATTCCGCCAGCCGTTCCGCGCCCGCCAGCCACGGCGCGTGAATCCATTTTGCCGGCAGCTTCGTAAGCTGCGGGAGATAGCGTTGGATAAAGCGCCCGTCCGGGTCGAATTTTTCGGATTGCGTGACCGGGTTGAAGATGCGGAAGTACGGCTGCGCGTCGCAGCCCGTTGATGCCGCCCACTGCCAGCCGCCATTGTTCGCGGAGAAATCGAAGTCGTTGAGCCGATCGGCGAAATAGCGTTCGCCGCGGCGCCAGTCCACGCCGAGATCCTTCGTGAGGAAACTCGCCGTCACCATTCGCAAGCGGTTGTGCATGTAGCCGGTGCGGTTCAGTTGCAGCATGGCCGCGTCGACGAGCGGATAGCCGGTGCGGCCGTCGCACCACGCGGCGAATGCGGCGTCGGCTGCGGGGCCTTGTTCCCAGCGCAACTGCTCGTATTCCGGCTTGAACGAGGCGCCCTTTGCGAGGCGCGGATGATGCGCGAGGATCATGAAATAGAAATCGCGCCAGATCAGTTCGGAGAGCCACGTCGCCGCGCCTTGTCCGTCGGGCTGTAGCGACGTTTCGTAGGCGAGCCGCGCGAGCGTGCGGATCGACACCGTGCCGAAGCGCAGATGCACTGACAGATAGCTCGGCCCCTTCGCGGCGGGAAAATCGCGCCGCTCGGCATAGCTGTCGATGCGCGTCAGGAAGTCGTCGAGCAAATGCCGGGCGCCGCTCATGCCGGCAGGCAGCTTCAGGTCTGCGAGATTGCTCGGTGCGAAACCGAGCTGGCCGAGCGTGGGCAACTGCCGGTCGAGCTTGCGCGGCAGCGCCGCGAGATGCTTCGCGTAGGTTTCCACGGGGTACGGCTTCAGGTCGAACGCATCGAGTTGTTTGAGCCACGCGTTCCTGTACGGCGTGAACACCGTGAACGGTTTGTGCTGGCCGGTCAGCAGTTCGTCGCGCTCGAAAATCACCTGATCCTTGAACGTTAGCCACCGACGCCCCGCTTGCGCGAGGCGCACGCGCACGGTTTCGTCGCGTTCGAGCGCGACCGGTTCGTAGTCGTGATTCGCGAATACGGCATCGACGCGCAGTTCCGCGGCGAGCTTCGGCACCTGCTCGGCCGGATCGCCGTACAGCACGACGAGACCGCCGCCGTGTGCGCGCAACGCGTCGCCAAGCTCGCGCAATGACTCGAGAATGAAGTCGATGCGACGATCCGGAGCCCGCTCGCCCGGATGGCGCGCCTGCCACGCGTCGATCAACGGTTGCAGGATCGTCGTGTCGAACACGAATACGCACCAGACGCGCTCGCAATGCTTGAGCGCGTAGTACAGCGCCGCGTGGTCCGTGCTGCGCAGGTCGCGGCGGAACCAGACGAGGCCGGTATCGAAGATGTCGTTCAGGCGGCGGGCGAGTGTCATCGAGCGCGTCGGTCGGAATGAAGGGGGCTCGAAAGCCAGTGCAGCAGATTGCGTGCCCCGTGCGCCCAATGCGTCAGCGCCCGCCCCTATTGTGCAGGGGCGGGCGCTGTTCGCGAGCGCGCGAGGGTGTTGCGCCGGCGGCGCTCATTGGCGGCGTGCTTATCAGCACCATCGCCTATGCTGCCATGAGCAAAGGCCGCCGCAACGCGCAACGACTAACGCAGCGGCGAACCCAGCTTAAGCGACGTGCAGACGCACCGCGACGTTGTTGCGCGTGGCGTTCGAGTACGGGCAGACCTGGTGCGCGGCATCGACCAGTTCCTGCGCCGCATCCGCGGCGAGGCCGGGCAGCGAGATTCGCAGATCGATGTCGAGCGCGAAGCCGCCCTTGTCGTTCGGGCCGATGCCGACCTCGGCCGAGACCTGCGTGTCGGCCGGCAATGCCTGCTTGCGCTGGCCGGCGACGAACTTCATCGCGCTCAGGAAACAGGCCGAGTAGCCGGCTGCGAAGAGTTGTTCGGGGTTCGTGCCCGCTGCGCCGTTGCCGCCCAGTTCACGCGGTGCTGCCAGCTTCACGTCCAATGCATTGTCCGACGATACTGCGCGGCCGTCGCGGCCACCGGTGCTCGTTGCGCTTGCCTTGTAGAGGATGTTCATGGTGCTGCTCCTTAGCTGGGTTGTCAGGGTTTGCATGCTTGCCGCTTCGTGTTGCTTTCCGGTCCGGCCGGGTGGTTGCGAGGTAGTTACGAAGCGGCATGTCGTTAAGATAGTACACAAATGATTTGTGTGCAAATTAAATTTGAGCGGATACCGGAACAAGTCTTTTGCTGTGATTGCACTACTGGTCCATGTAATCGTTGAGCGTCGTGCGCAAGCGCGTCAGGTCGTCGCGCAGACGCAGCAGAAAGTCCGGCGTCTGCTGGGTCGCGCAGAGAATTTCGGCAGGCACCTCGCGTGCCTGGCGCTTGAGCGCCTTGCCCGCGCTGCTGAGGCGGATATAGACGATGCGTTCATCGTCGACGCCGCGCACGCGCTCGACGAGGCCTTGCGCTTCGAGGCGCTTGAGCAGCGGTGTGACGGTGGCCGGATCGAGATTCAGGCGCGCGGCCATGTCCTTGACCGCGACGTCGTCGGCTTCCCATAGCACGAGCATGGCCAGATATTGCGGATACGTGAGTCCGAGCTTGTCGAGCAGCGGCTTGTACGCTTTCGTCATCGCAAGCGAGGTCGAGTAGAGCGCGAAGCAGAGTTGCTCGTCGAGCGTGAAAGGCAGGATGGGGCGCTGTGTCATGGTGCATCTCGGCTGAAAGAGCGTACGAATGAATTGCACGCAAACCATTGTGCCGCAAATCGATGCGGGCCGGTGAGCACAGGCAGAGGCACGGGCGGGGAGCGGCGGGTAGCGCGAAAGGCGGCCGCTAAAGCAGGAAAGCGAAGGAAAGCCGCGCGAAGAAAACGCGGGCATCCCGACGATGCCCGCATGCAAGCGGTCGATCAGGCCGCCGGTTTGGTCGGCAGATCCGGCGTTTGCGGTGTCTGCACGCCGAAGCAGCCGCGGTAGGTCGCGTAGAACGAGCAGTACAGCATGGTCGTGACGATCATCGTCGCGGGCATCAGGACCGCGAACGCGAAGTCGGCGGCGCCGAGCGCCTGCATCACCGCGGACAGACCGAACGACACCAGCGTCGCGACCGCGAACCACAGCGCCACGAACACGACGAAAGCACCGCGATTGCGCCAGCAACTGACGACGCTGAAGAACATCGCCTTGACGGGCGGCACGTCGTGCCAGGCGGCGAGAATCGGCGAGAACCAGAACAGCATCGCAACCGGCACATAGAACGCGAGCGCCGTGAGCACCGCGAGCGGGATGTTGCTGTTGACGATCGCGTCCTGATCCAGCTGCGCGCCGCCGAGCATCACCTTCAGCAGCATGCCGCCGTCGGCGAGCGCGGAGCCGGCCAGCACAAGCGCCATCGCGACGACATACAGCGCGCCGAGCACGAGCAGCCGCCGCGCGACCACCGGGCCGTACGAATGAAAGCCATCCACGAGGATGGTCGGGAACACCGGCTTGCCCGCGATCGTGTTGCGGCACGCGGCCATGAAGCCGACCGCGACGCCGGGAATGAACAGCAGCGGCAACACGCCGCCGATCACCGGAATCTGCGAGACGAGCGTCATCACCAGCACATAGGTGAAGAACAGCGTCAGGAACGCGAGCGGATTCTTACGGAACAGCCAGATACCTTGCCGGAACCATACATAGCCGGTTTTCGCGGGGACTTCGATCAGTTGCATGAGGTAGGGATGCCTGGATGCGCGACGCCGGCGAGGCGTTCGCGCAGAATGCGTTCGAAATGGCCGGGATCGTGCGGCTTGAGCAGCTCGGCCGCGCGCGGCAGGTGAAAATCATACAGGCGCGAGACCCAGAAACGGTACGCACCCGCTCGCAGCATGTCGCCCCAGTGGCGGTTTTCCTCGGCGGTGAACGGCCGCACCGTCTGGTACGCGCGCAACAGCGCTTCGGTGCGCGCGGCGTCGAGCTTGCCGGTCGCGAGGTCGACGCACCAGTCGTTGACGGTCACCGCGACGTCGAACAGCCACTTGTCGCAACCGGCGAAATAGAAGTCGAAGAAGCCGCCGAGCCGCACTTCGTGGCCCGTATCGGGCGCCGCATGCGCGAACATCGCATTGTCGCGGAACAGGTCGGCATGGCACGGGCCTGCGGGCAGCGCCGCGTAATCGGCCGAGGCGAAGAACGCTTCCTGATGCGCGAGCTCGGACGCCAGCAACTCGCGCGGCTCGCCTTCGAGAAACGGCAGGATGGTCGGCACGGTCTCGCGCCACCACGGCAGGCTGCGCAGATTCGGCTGATAGCGCGGATAGTCGCGGCCCGCGAGGTGCATGCGCGCGAGCATCTGCCCGACTTCGACGCAGTGCTCGACGCCCGGCGCGAGTTCCGGCTTGCCTTCGAGCTTCGTCACGATGGTCGCGGGCTTGCCGAGCAGCATGCCGAACAGCGCGCCGTCGAGGCGCGGCATCGGGTCCGGCACCGGCACGCGGTGCGCGGCGAGGTGGCGCATCAGGTCCAGATAGAAGGGCAACTGCTCGGCGGTCAGCTTTTCGAAAATCGTCAGCACGTATTCGCCGCGCGTCGTCGTCAGGAAGAAGTTGCTGTTTTCAATACCGGACGAGATGCCGCGAAGCTCGACGACATCGCCGAGATCGTAGTGACGCATCCATTCTGCGAGTTGGGATTCGTTGACAGCGGTGAAGACAGCCATGCGGGAAACGTCGGATCAGGTTGCTCGGGCTGGCGCGATGCGGCCAGTGCGAAGTGTGGCGAATGGATGTTGCGAATACGGTGTCGAACGATGCGGCGGGACGCGGGCGATTCCGGCTGGACTCGCCGGCAAACAGGACAAGCGCGACGGGCGCATTGCCGCATGTAGCGCCGGAGCAACCCGCCAGCCACCGGAATCAGGCGCGGCGGCCCACGACAGCCGCGCCCACGCGCATCGGCTCAATAGTGCAGATTCACCGAAGGCAAGCGCGTACTCGGACGGCCGCTGTCGTGGACAGTGGGCGAGGTGTCGAGCGGCGAGCTCATCTGATAGCGCGTGCCGAAATTCGAGTGCACGTTGATTTCGACCGGCTTGCCCTTGTCGCGGTATTCGGTAATTTCGGTGCCGTTCGGGCTGACTTCGTGGAAGCTCGGCGTGCGCGGAACGTTGATGTCGACCTTCGAGCTGACCTCGGCGCCCGGACGGTTGATCTTGTCCAGGTCGGGCAGACCGGCCCGTTCATTGGCGGACTGGGGCGCGTCGGCGGGCGGCGGTTCGTCGACGGGCTGGGCAGCCATCGCGGCGTTGCCGAAGGCGAGGGCCAGCGCAACGGCGACGGGAAGGAGCGGCTTCATGGTGATTCTCCGATGGGATGCGCCGATTCTAGCAAATCCGGCCTCGCGTACGGTCGCGAAGCCTTATTTTGCGCCGCTTTCGCGCGCCGCGCGCGAACCGTGCCGGGAACGCCGCGAGGCCATGTGGCGCGCGCGTGTTCCGTGGTAATGTCGTCTCATCAATAGGGGTGAACGATGATGAACAACGATATCAATCAGCGCGCGCTGCAGACGCCCGCCAACAGCTTCCCGACCGAAGGCTTCGACGACGCGGCCGAGGCCGTCACCCGCCTCGCCGCGATCTACGAGGCGAACACGTCGTTTCTGCGCGATGCGTTCGCGCGTTATCGCCGCAACGAACTGTTCGAGCGCCGCGTGCGCGCGTGCTATCCGTTCGTGCGCGTGCGCACCGAGGTCAACACGCACGTCGATTCGCGCCGCTCGTACGGCTTCGTCGCCGGGCCGGGCGTGTTCGAGACGACGGTCACGCGTCCCGATCTGTTCGGCGACTACTATCGCGAGCAGTTACGCCTGCTCGCGAAGAACCATCATGTGCAGATCGAGGTCGGCGTGTCGGACCAGCCGATTCCGATTCACTTCGCGTTCGCCGAGGGCATTCACCTCGAAGGCGATCTGGACCGCGAGCGTCTGTTCCTGATGCGCGACATCTTCGACACGCCGGACCTCGCGCTGCTCGACGACCGCATCGTCAACGGCACGTACGAGCCGATGCCGGGCGAGCCGCATCCGCTCGCGCTTTTCACGGCGGCGCGCGTCGACTTCTCGCTGCATCGGCTGAAGCACTACACGGCGACCTCGCCGACGCACGTGCAGAACTACGTGCTGTACACGAACTACCAGTTCTATATCGACGAGTTCGTCAAGTTAGGCCGCACGATGATGGCCCGTACCGACGACGAGCAACTGCGCGCCCATCGCAGCGAATACACGTCGTTCGTCGAGCCCGGCGACGTGATTACCTATAACGAGAATCTCGGCGAGCAGGCGCAGGAAGGCGCGCCGCCGCCGCGTCTGCCGCAGATGCCCGCGTATCACCTGAAGCGCGCGGACGGCAGCGGCATCACGATGGTCAACATCGGGGTCGGGCCGTCGAATGCGAAGACCATTACCGATCACATCGCGGTGCTGCGTCCGCATGCGTGGATCATGCTCGGCCACTGCGCGGGTCTGCGCAACACGCAGCGTCTCGGCGACTACGTGCTCGCGCACGGCTATGTGCGCGAAGACCATGTGCTCGATGCCGATCTGCCGCTATGGGTGCCGATCCCGGCGCTCGCCGAAGTGCAGGTCGCGCTCGAGCGCGCGGTCGCGCAGGTTACGCAGCTCGACGGCGTCGAGTTGAAGCGCGTGATGCGCACGGGCACGGTGGCGAGCGTCGACAACCGCAACTGGGAACTGCGCGATCATCGCGAGCCGGTGCAGCGGCTGTCGCAGAGCCGCGCGATCGCGCTCGACATGGAAAGCGCGACGATCGCCGCGAACGGCTTCCGCTTCCGCGTGCCTTACGGCACCTTGCTGTGCGTCTCGGACAAGCCCTTGCATGGCGAACTGAAGCTGCCCGGCATGGCAGATCAGTTCTATCGCGCGCAGGTCGATCAGCATTTGCAGATCGGCGTGATGGCGATGGAGATCTTGCGCACGAACGGGCTGCACCGCCTGCATAGCCGCAAGCTGCGCAGTTTCGCCGAGGTGGCGTTTCAGTAGGCCAAGGGCGAGCGGGTTGCGTCGGCCCGCTCGCGCTGCGCGAGCGTTGCCTCAGTCTCGCATCACACCTGCCCGAAGCCGGTCAGCCCGATCAGGCTGCCGGCCGCCAGCAGCCAGAGCGGATGAATGCGCGTCTTCGTCGCCAGCACGGCGGTGAACGCGGTGATGGCCCATGCGATCGCGTTCGGGTTCGATGCTTTCGCGATCAGCGCCGCGCTGGCCGCGACGATGCCGGCCGTCACCGGCACGAGCCCGAGTTGCGCATAGCGCCGCCACGGGCGGTCCTTGAAGCGATCCCACGCATGCAGCGCGAGGACCGTTACGAGCGACGACGGTCCGAACTTCGCGATCGACGTCACGAGCATGCCGGCCCAGCCGGCCACATGCCAGCCGATCAGCGTCACGATCATCAGGTTCGGCCCCGGCGCGGCCTGCGCCAGCGCGAACAGCGCGCTGAATTCGCTGGCCGGCATCCAGTGATGCACCTCGACCACCTGCCGCTGCATTTCCGGAAGAATCGTATTGCCGCCGCCGAATGCGAGCAGCGAAAGCTGGCTGAAGATGATGGCGAGAGAAACGAGCGTGTCGTTCATCGTGCGTTCCTCGCTGCGAGATAGATGCTGATCGGCGTGAGCACGAGCATTGTCGGCAGAAGCGGAACGCGCAGGATCGCAATCGCGATGAAGCCGAGTACCGCGATCAGCGCGGCCAGCGGCTGGTTGCGCAACGGCAGCACGATCTTGATCGCCATCGCGATCAGCAATCCCGAGGCCGCGGCCGCGAGTCCCGCGAACAGATGGCGCACGTGCGGATCGTTCTGCGTGTGCTCGTAAAGCACGCCGAGCCCGATCACGACGAGCGAGGGCCCGGCGATGAGTCCGAGCAGGCCCGCGAGCGCGCCGGGCACGCCGCGAAAGCGCATGCCGAGCGCGACCGCGAGATTGATGACGTTGCCGCCCGGCAGGAATTGACAGAGGCCGAGCAGATCGGTGAATTCGTCGGCGCTGAGCCAGCGGCGCTGTTCGACGATCGCGCGGCGCGCGAGCGGCAGGGCGCCGCCGAATGAAATCAGCCCGAGGCCGAGAAAGCCGCCGAAGATTTCCCGCGATGTCGGCGTGGGCGCGAGCGCGGGTTCGGACGAGGTGAGTTCGTGGTTCATATCGCGAGGCTTCGAGTAGAAGCTCAGCAGGTTAGCGCCGAACCGGCGGCCCGCAAAACGATTTTTACGCGAACGAGTCGTTCGCGCGCGCGAGCCGCCTATAACCCGCCCATAACCGTAAGCGCGCCGCAAACTGCCCTGCAAAACGAAAGCGGGCGGCCCGAAGGCCGCCCGCCAGATGCGTGGCGATGCGCGTGATCTCACGCGCAAGGCTCAGGCTATTCGCGTGGCATCACGCGATTACAGATAGAACATCCTGTCCTCATCCGACTTGGCCGGATGCGCCTCGCCTTCCTCGCGGTCTTCGTAGAACTTCAGCACCGCTTCGAGCACCTGGTCCGGATCGTCGATCACCTGCATCAGATCGATGTCGGTCGGATTGATGAGGCCCATCGGGATCAGCGAGCTCTTGAACCACCCGAGCAGTCCTTCCCAGAACTCGGCGCCGACCAGGATGATCGGCACGTGGCGCGACTTCTTGGTTTGAATCAGCGTGAGTACTTCGGCCAGTTCGTCGAGCGTGCCGAAGCCGCCCGGCATTACGATGACCGCGTCGGAGTTCTTCACGAACGTGACCTTGCGCGTGAAGAAGTGGCGAAAGCGCAGCGAGATGTCCTGCCATTGATTGCCCGACTGCTCGTGCGGCAACTCGATGTTCAGACCGACCGACGGCGCCTTGCCCGCATGTGCGCCCTTGTTGGCCGCTTCCATGATGCCGGGGCCGCCGCCGGAGATCACCGCGAAGCCTGCGTCCGACAGTTTGCGGGCGATCTGCGTGGTGAGTTTGTAGTAGGGCGAGTTCGGTTTGAGGCGTGCCGAACCGTAGATGCTGACTGCCGGGCGGATCTCCGAGAGGTATTCGGTCGCCTCGATAAACTCTGCCATAATCGTGAACATCTGCCACGATGCGCGGGCTTTTTTGGCCGTTGCGCGCTCTTGATCTGCGAGCGATCGCAGACTCGGAATCACTTTTCTCTTAGTCATAATGCCTGAAGAACGAAGCCTTGAAGGTAAGACCCTGCTGTTGGTCGACGGTTCGAGTTATCTGTACCGGGCCTACCATGCGATGCCTGATCTGCGCGGTCCCGATGGTGGCCCGACGGGTGCGCTCTACGGGATCATCAACATGCTGCGGCGCATGCGCAAGGAAGTCACGGCAGAGTATAGCGCGTGCGTGTTCGACGCCAAGGGCAAAACGTTTCGCGACGACTGGTATCCCGACTATAAGGCGAACCGTCCGTCGATGCCCGATGATCTCTCGCGCCAGATCGAGCCGATTCACGTCGCGGTGCGCGCGCTCGGCTGGCCGCTGCTGATGCTCGAAGGCGTCGAGGCCGACGACGTGATCGGCACGCTCTCCACCGCGGCGGAAAAGCTCGGCATGAACGTGATCGTCTCGACCGGCGACAAAGACCTCGCGCAACTCGTGTCGGAGCGCGTCACGCTCGTCAATACGATGACCAACGAAACGCTCGATCGCGACGGCGTGGTTGCGAAGTTCGGCGTGCCGCCGGAGCGCATCGTCGACTATCTGTCGCTGATCGGCGACACAGTGGATAACGTGCCGGGCGTCGAGAAGTGCGGCCCGAAAACGGCCGTCAAGTGGCTCACGCAATACGACTCGCTCGACGGCATCGTCGAGCATGCGAGCGAGATCAAGGGCGCGGTCGGCGACAATCTGCGCCGCGCGCTCGACTTCCTGCCGATGGCGCGCAAGCTCGTGACCGTCGAGCGTCATTGCGATCTCACCGGCCATCTCGAGTCGATCGAGGAAAGCTTGCCGAGCCTTCCCGAGTCGCGCGAAGAATTGCGCGACGTCTTCACGCGCCACGGCTTCAAGACGTGGCTGCGCGAAGTCGAAACCGCCGCCGAAGAGGGGCCGGCAACCGACGCGCCGCCCGCGCTCGCGGTGGATCAGGAGCGCCACTACGACACCGTGCAGACGTGGGAGCAGTTCGACGCGTGGCTCGAAAAAATCGACGCGGCCGCACTGACTTCGTTCGATACCGAAACCACCTCGCTCGATCCGATGATCGCGCAGATCGTCGGCCTGTCGCTCTCGGTCGAAGCGGGCAGCGCCGCCTATGTGCCGCTCGCGCATCGCGGGCCCGACGCACCCGTGCAACTGCCGCGCGACGAAGTGCTCGCGAAGCTCAAGCCGTGGCTCGAAAGCGCGCAGCACAAGAAGGTCGGCCAGCATCTGAAGTACGACGAACAGGTGCTCGCGAACTACGGCATCGAAATGCGCGGCGTCGAGCACGACACGCTGCTCGAATCGTACGTGCTCGAATCGCATCGCACGCACGACATGGACAGCCTCGCGCTGCGTCATCTCGGCGTAAAGACGATCAAGTACGAAGAGGTCGCGGGCAAGGGCGCGCAGCAGATCGGCTTCGACGAAGTCGCGCTCGAGCAGGCCGCCGAATACGCGGCCGAAGACGCCGACATCACCTTGCGTCTGCATCAGGCGATGTATCCGCAGATCGCCGCCGATAAATCGCTCGAACGCGTGTATCGCGAGATCGAGGTGCCGACCTCGCGCGTGCTGCGCAAGATGGAGCGCACGGGCGTGCTGATCGACGCGGAGAAGCTGCGTCAGCAAAGCAGCGAGATCGCCACGCGGCTGATCGAACTCGAAGGCGAGGCGTACGAACTCGCGGGCGGCGAGTTCAACCTCGGTTCGCCGAAGCAGATCGGCCAGATCTTCTTCGAGAAGCTCGAGTTGCCGGTGGTCAAGAAGACGCCGAGCGGCGCGCCGTCCACCGACGAAGAAGTGTTGCAGAAGCTCGCTGAAGACTATCCGCTGCCGAAGATCCTGCTCGAACATCGCGGCCTCTCGAAGCTGAAGTCGACCTATACCGACAAACTGCCGCGCATGGTCAACCCGCAAACGGGCCGCGTGCACACCAACTATGCGCAGGCCGTCGCGGTGACGGGGCGGCTCGCATCGAACGATCCGAACCTGCAGAATATTCCGGTGCGGACCGGCGAAGGCCGCCGCATCCGCGAGGCGTTTATCGCGCCGCCGGGCCACAAGCTCGTGTCCGCCGATTATTCGCAGATCGAATTGCGCATCATGGCGCACATCTCCGGCGACGAATCGCTGATGCGCGCGTTCTCGCAGGGTGAGGACATTCACCGCGCCACCGCCTCGGAAATCTTCGGCGTGACGCCGCTCGAAGTGTCGAGCGACCAGCGGCGCGTCGCGAAGGTCATCAACTTCGGCCTGATCTACGGCATGAGCGCGTTCGGCCTCGCGTCGAACCTCGGCATCACGCGCGACGCGGCAAAGATGTATATCGACCGCTACTTCGCGCGCTATCCGGGCGTCGCGCGCTACATGGACGAGACGCGCACGAGCGCCAAGGCAAAGGGCTACGTCGAAACCGTGTTCGGTCGCCGCCTGTGGCTGCCCGAGATCAACGGCGGCAACGGTCCGCGCCGCCAGGCGGCCGAGCGTGCCGCGATCAATGCACCGATGCAGGGCACCGCCGCCGACCTCATCAAGATGTCGATGATCGCCGTGCAGAAGTGGATCGAAGACTCGAACATCGGCACGCGCATGATTATGCAGGTACACGACGAACTGATTCTCGAAGTGCCCGACGCCGAGTTGTCCGAGGTCCGCAAACGTCTGCCCGAACTGATGTGCGGCGTCGCCGCGCTGAAGGTGCCGCTCGTGGCCGAGGTCGGCGCGGGCCTGAACTGGGAGGAAGCGCATTGACATGCCTGTGACACAGGTACGATGAGTGCACGATAACGTCGTGCGCATGTCACACATGGGTTTTGGCGACTTGTGGCATCCCGTGAGGGTCGAGGACAATCGGGTCAGGACGGCGCATTCATGCGCAGCGTCGCGACAGATAATTCATCGGCTACACGGAGAAGTGCAATGCATCGATTTATCGTCGTTGGCGGAGGTGCGGGCGGACTGGAACTGGCGACACGCCTGGGTGATCGCTATGGCGCCGGCAAAAGAGGGAGCAGCGCGCGGGCCGTGGTCACGCTGGTCGACCGCAATCCGACGCATATCTGGAAGCCGCTGCTGCACGAGGTGGCGGCCGGCAGCATGGATCCGTTCACGCAGGAACTCGAATACGCGGCGCAGGCGCGCTGGCACGGCTTCGAGTTCCAGCAGGGCGAGCTGACCGGACTCGACCGCGCGAACCGGCGCATCACGCTCGGCACCGTGCTCGACGACGACGGCGCCGAACTGCTGCCCGAACGCCAGCTCGAGTACGACACGCTGGTCATCGCGATCGGCAGTACCACGGCTTTCTTCGGCGTGAAGGGCGCGGCCGAATTCTCCCTTGCACTCGATACCGTCGGCCAGGCCGAGCGCTTCCGCAAGCGGCTGATCGCCGCGTGCATGCGCGCCGAGCATCAGGCGTACGAGCCCGTCGAGTCGCGGCCGGGGCCCGGCACCTCGACGTCGAGCGAGCCGCGCATCCAGGTGGCGATCGTCGGCGGCGGCGCGACCGGTGTCGAGTTGTCGGCGGAGTTGCGCAATACGGCGCAGGTGCTGTCCGCGTATGGCTTGCACAAGCTCGATCCGCGGCACGACGTCGGCATCGTGCTGATCGAGGCCGGGCCGCGCATTCTGCCCGCCTTGCAGGAGCGCGTTTCGACGGCCACCGCCGAATTGCTGACCAAGCTCGGCGTCAAGCTGATGATCGGCGAAACGGTGGCCGAGGTCGCGCCCGGCTATATCCGCACCGCGAGCGGGCACACCGTGCGCGCCGATCTGACCGTGTGGGCGGCGGGCATCAAGGCGCCGGCGGTGCTGAGCCAGCTCGACGGGCTACCGGTCAACCGGCTCGGCCAGCTCAACGTGCGCCGCACGCTGCAAACCGAAATCGACGACAACATCTTCGCGCTCGGCGATTGCGCCACCTGCCAGTGGCCCGGCAACGAGCGCAACGTGCCGCCGCGCGCGCAGGCCGCGCATCAGCAGGCGGCCTTTTTGCTGAAGGCGCTGGCGGCGCGGCTCGACAACAATCCGCTGCCGGAATTCACCTATCGCGATTTCGGTTCGCTCGTGTCGCTCGGCCACTTCAGCGCGGTCGGCAATCTGATGGGCGGGGTGATCGGCGGCAACATGCTGATCGAGGGGCTGTTCGCGCGCTTCATGTACATGTCGCTGTACCGGTTGCACATCGCCGCGCTGCACGGCTATCCGCGCATGGTGCTCGACACCTTCGCGCATTGGCTGCGCCGTACCACGCTGCCGCGCGTCAAGCTGCACTGACGACTGCCCCGACGCGGGCGGACGTTCTCCTCAGTCGAATCTGCAACGGGATGCGCCCAGGGCGTATCCTGTTGCTTCCCACCCTTCATCGAGGAGCGCCGCATGCTGAAACCCGAAGTCGACGCCCTGGTCCCGCACGTTCCCTTCAACCGGCGTACCTTCATCAAGACCGCGCTCGGCAGTGGTTTCGCGGCGGCCGTGCTGCCGGTCTCGGCGCAAACCATCCATACCGACAGCGACGGCCTCGAAGCCGGCGAAGTCGCGTTTCATTCGCAAGGCACGCTGATCCCGGCCTATCGCGCGCGGCCATTGGGCAAGACGCATCTGCCGGTGATCCTTGTCGTGCATGAGATCTTCGGCGTGCACGAGCATATCGCCGACGTTTGCCGGCGCTTCGCGAAACAGGGCTATCTGGCGATCGCGCCGAACCTGTACGAGCGCGAGGGCGATCCGACCGTCTACACGAGCATGCAGCAACTCAACGAGCAACTGGTCAGCAAGGTGCCCGACGAGCAGGTGCTGGCCGACCTCGACGCGGCCGCCGCGTGGGCCGGCGAGAACGGCGGCGACCTGAAGCGGCTCGGCGTGAACGGCTTCTGCTGGGGCGGGCGCATCGCGTGGCTGTATGCCGAGCATAATCCGCGCGTGAAGGCGGGCGTCGCCTGGTATGGCCGCGTGACCGGCGCGAAGAATGCGATGACGCCGGCCAATCCACTCGATCTCGTCGCCGATCTGCATGCGCCGGTGCTCGGCCTGTATGGGCGCGAGGACCCGAGCATTCCGCAGGACACGCTCGCGCAGATGAAACAGGCCATCGCGCAAGGTCCGCAGGCGGGGCGCGGTTCGCAGTTCGTCGTCTATGACGACGCGGGCCACGCGTTTTTCGCCGATTACCGGCCGAGCTACAGGAAGGCCGATGCCGAGGACGGCTGGCGTCGCACGCTCGTGTGGTTCAGGCAGCACGGGGTGGTTTGAGGCACATGGTGCTGTCAGGCGGTAACGACGGGGTTGACGCAGTCCTCGTGCCTCGTTGATCCGATAAGTCGGACGAAAAGGAAAAGGCCATGGCCGCGTTGAGACGGCAATGGCCTTTTTAGTCGGCTTTCCTGGCAGGGCTAATGCATTGGACTAACGCGTGCCTCACTGTGGCTGCGCCCGCCCATCGCGGCTTGCTTGCCCGCAAGCTCGGCTCAGCTCAGCTCAAGGATTCGGCCCCGTCGCGACCGGCCGCTTCGGGTCCGAACTCCATTCGCTCCACGACCCTGCGTATAGCGCGGAGCCATGCATGCCGGCGATTTCCATCGCGAGCGAGTTCACGCAGGCGGTCACGCCCGAGCCGCATTGCAGCACCACGTGTTCCGGCGGCGTGTCGCCGAGCAGCGCGTGGAATTCCTCGCGCAGCGTGTGCGCCGGCTTGAAGCGGCCGTCGGCGGTGAGGTTGTCCTTGAAGAAGCGGTTGAGTGCGCCGGGGATATGGCCGCCGACGCGATCGAGCGTTTCGTTCTCGCCGCGATAACGGTCGGCCGCGCGTGCGTCGACCACGACGCGCTCCTTCGAGCCGAGGTTGCGCTCGACCGTCTGCGCGTCGACGGTTACGGCGAGCGGCGCGGCCGCGCTGAAGTCGCCGGTGTTCTGCGCCGGCACGTCCGGCGTCAACGGTTGGCCCGCGGCCTGCCAGGCTTGCAGGCCGCCGTCGAGTAGCGCGACCGCATCGTGCCCGAGCCAGCGCAGCAGCCACCAGATGCGCGCGGCGTACATGCCGCCATGCGCGTCATACGCGACGACCTGCTGGCCTTGCTTGAGTCCGCGCGATTCCAGTGTCTCGACGAGCCGTGCGCGGTCCGGCAGCGGATGCCTGCCGTTCGAGCCGGTCTTCGGCCCAGACAGGTCGCGGTCGAGATGCAGATAATGCGCGCCCGGCAGATGGCCGGCGAGATACGCTTTCTCGCCCGCTTCGGTATCGGCGAGGTCGAACCGGCAGTCGACCACGAACACGCTGCCCGGCGCGGCGGCGAGCCGCTCGGCAAGATTGGTCGCGGAGATCAGGGTGGTGTAGTGGGTGTGGGGCATGACGTTTCCTCGATACGTGCGATGGTGGCTCCGGTTGCGCGGTGGGGCGCAGCGGGCGGAGAGCCGGTCTATGTCGGTAGTCTAAACAAAAAAAGACGGGCCGCAGCCCGTCTTTCCTTGTCTTGCCCATTGTGCCAACGAGTGGCGCTGCTTGCAGCGAATCAGACCGTGCCGAGTTCGCGACGCAGGAACTCGTGGAAGTGCTGCATACCGTCTTCCATCGGGCTCTGATACGGACCCACCTGCGATTCGCCGCGTTCCATCAGCGCGCGGCGGCCGGCGTCCATGCGCTCGGCGATCTCGTCGTCTTCGCGGGCCGTTTCCATATAGGCGGCGCGCTCGGCTTCGACGAAGTCGCGTTCGAACAGCGCGATTTCCTCGGGGTAATAGAACTCGACCACGTTGGTGGTTTTCTGCGGACCATGCGGAATCAGCCACGACACCACGAGCACGTGCGGATACCACTCGATCATGATGCCCGGGTAGTACACCATCCAGATCGCGCCGAACTCGGGCGGGTTGCCGCCGCGAAAGCGCAGCACTTCGTCGTGCCATTTGCGGTACGTCGGGCTGCCCGGCTGCTCCAGATCCTTGTGCACGCCGACCGTCTGCACGCTGTACCAGTCGCCGAACTCCCACGTCAGGTCGTCGCAATTGACGAAGCTGCCGAGGCCCGGATGGAACGGCGCGACGTGATAGTCCTCCAGATAGACCTCGATGAAGGTCTTCCAGTTGTAGTTGCACTCGTGGACTTCGACGTGATCGAACATGAAGCCCGAGAAGTCGAAATGCCGCTTCGTGCCGAGACGTGCAAGGTCTTTCGCGACGTCGCGGCCCTGTGCCTCGAACAGCAGGCCCTGCCAGTTCTGCAGCGGCGTCGCGCCGAGGTTCAGGCACGGGTTGTCGGCGAAATGGGGCGCGCCGAGCAGTTCGCCCTTCAGGTCGTACGTCCAGCGATGCAGCGGACAGACGATGTTCTGCGTCTGGCCGCGGCCGTTAAGCATGATGGCCTGGCGGTGGCGGCACACGTTCGACAGCAGTTCGACCTGCGACTGCTGGTTGCGGACGAGCACCCGCCCCTCGCGTTCGCTGGGCAAGGCAAAATAATCCCCCGCTTCGGGCACCATGAGATCGTGGCCGATGTAGCGAGGACCTTTCTTGAAAAGGGTGTCGATTTCGCGCGTAAGAAGCGCTTCGTCAAAGTAAGCCGTGACTGGCAGCTGGCTGTGAACAGACCGCAACTGCAATGCATTGCTCAGATTGGACATTCCCACTCCCGATGAAGACGTGAAAGCAGTGAACAACCCAACCATCGAAGATTCGATTTAGGGAGCCGGAGATTATACCAGTTTCTCGCTGTCAGGGGCACTTAAGTGACTGATTTGGGTCAAAAATGTCCGATTGGTTCGGCATTTTCGCCGCAGATTCAGCGGTTTTTTTCTGCGAGACTTCAGGCTCGAAGCCGCTGCAAAGCAGGGTCGAAGCGGGGTAGGGCGGCGAGGCGAAGGGGGCGAGCGGATCGGAAACGCCGCTTTTGCCGTAGAATGTCCGACTTGTTTTAATTTTGCGACTATTCATGGCGAAGACCGCATCGAAAGATACTGCCGCCGCGTCGGCCGAAAGCGGCGATACCACGCCGCTGCCCGGCAACTATGAGGCCGCGCAGGCCGAACTGGAAGAGCTGGTGGCGCGCATGGAAGGCGGCAGCCTGAGTCTCGAGGAGTCGTTGGCTGCCTACCGGCGCGGGGCCGCGCTTGTCGCGTTCTGCCAGCAGCAGCTCGAAAAGGTCGAGCAGCAGGTGCGCGTGCTCGACGGCGAAACGCTGAAACCACTGCCCATGAATACCGCAGGCACAGCCGCTGAAAGCGGGGACGATCTATGACATTCGAACAATGGACGCGCTCGGTGCTCGAACGCGTCGAAACGGCGCTGGAACATTACCTGCCGGCTGACACGACCACATCCGCCAATCTGCACGAGGCGATGCGCTATGCGGTGCTCGGCGGCGGCAAGCGCGTGCGGCCGCTCCTGTGCCACGCGGCCGGCGAGCTGACCGGCGCGCACGCCGAATGCCTCGACGCGGCGGCAGCGGCGCTCGAAATGATCCACGTGTATTCGCTCGTGCACGACGACATGCCGTGCATGGACGACGACGCATTGCGCCGCGGCAAGCCGACGGTTCACGTCAAATACGACGAAGCGACCGCGCTGCTGGTCGGCGACGCGCTGCAATCGCAGGCATTCGTCACGCTCACTTCCGACGTGCTGGCCCCGCCGCAGCAGGCCTCGCTCGTGCGCGAACTCGCGCTCGCGAGCGGCTCGCTCGGCATGTGCGGCGGGCAGGCCATCGATCTGGCGAGCACCGGCCTGACGCTGGCGCGCCCGCAACTCGAAACGATGCACCGTATGAAGACCGGCGCGCTGCTGCGCGCGGCCGTGCGCATGGGTGCGCTGGCCGGCGAAACGCCGGACGCGCAGGCTCTGGCGTCGCTCGACGCCTACGCCGCCGCGATCGGCCTCGCGTTTCAGGTTGTCGACGACATTCTCGATGTCACGACCGACTCCGCAACGCTCGGCAAGACCGCCGGCAAAGACGCGAAGCTCGGCAAGTCGACCTACGTGTCGATTATCGGGCTCGACGCGTCGCGCGCGCTTGCGGCGCAACTGCGCAGCGACGCCCACGCCTCGCTCGCGCCGTTCGGCGCGCGCGCGCAGCGTCTTGCCGAATTGGCCGACCTGGTGGTGAACCGGGTCAGCTAAACGCGAAAGCCCGCCGCCGCGCACCTTCTGTCCCCGGGGTGCATGTATGAAGTGCGGGCGCGTAAGTTTTCCTACAATGGAACGACGATGTACGACTTGCTGAAAACCATCGACGACCCGGCGGCCCTGCGCCGCCTCGATCGCCGCCAATTGCAACCGCTTGCAGACGAGTTGCGTGCCTTTGTGCTCGACAGCGTATCGCAGACGGGCGGCCATCTTTCGTCCAATCTCGGCACGGTCGAGTTGACCATCGCGCTGCACTATGTGTTCGATACGCCGCATGACCGGATCGTCTGGGACGTCGGTCATCAGACCTATCCGCACAAGATCCTGACCGGCCGCCGCGAGCAGATGCACACGCTGCGCCAACTGGGCGGCATCTCTGGCTTCCCGAAACGCGACGAATCCGAATACGACACCTTCGGCACCGCGCATTCGAGCACGTCGATTTCGGCGGCGCTCGGCATGGCGGTCGCGAGCAAGCTGCAGGGCGACAACCGCATGGGCATCGCCGTGATCGGCGACGGCGCGATGACGGCCGGCATGGCCTTCGAGGCGATGAACAACGCGGGCGTCGAAGACGACGTGCCGCTGCTCGTGATCCTCAACGACAACGACATGTCGATCTCGCCGCCGGTCGGCGCGCTCAATCGCCATCTCGCGCGCCTGATGTCGGGCCGCTTCTACGCGGCCGCGCGCGCGGGCGTTGAACGCGTGCTGCGCGTCGCGCCGCCGGTGCTCGATCTCGCGCGCAAGCTCGAAGAGCACGCGAAGGGCATGATCGTGCCGGCCACGCTGTTCGAGGAATTCGGCTTCAACTACATCGGGCCGATCGACGGCCACGATCTCGACTCGCTGATCCCGACGCTGCAGAACATCAAGGAACTGCGCGGTCCGCAATTCCTGCACGTCGTCACGAAGAAGGGCCAAGGCTACAAGCTGGCTGAGGCCGATCCGGTGCTGTACCACGGCCCGGGCAAGTTCAACCCGGCCGAGGGCATCAAGCCGGCCGCGACGCCGTCGAAGAAGACCTACACGCAGGTGTTCGGCGAATGGCTGTGCGATGCCGCGGAGCTCGATTCGCGTGTGATCGGCATTACCCCGGCGATGCGCGAGGGCTCGGGCCTCGTCGAATTCGAACGGCGCTTCCCGGACCGTTACTTCGACGTCGGCATCGCCGAGCAGCATGCGGTGACGTTCGCGGGCGGCCTCGCCGCGGACGGCATGAAGCCGGTCGTCGCGATCTACTCGACGTTCCTGCAACGCGCGTATGACCAACTGATCCACGACGTCGCGCTGCAAAACCTGCCGGTCGTGTTCGCGATCGACCGCGCGGGTCTCGTCGGCGCGGACGGCGCCACGCACGCGGGTGCCTACGACCTCGCGTTCATGCGCTGCATCCCGAACATGACCGTGATGGCGCCGTCGGACGAAAACGAATGCCGCCAGATGCTGTACACGGCGTTGCAGCAGCCGAATCCGACGGCCGTGCGCTATCCGCGCGGCGCGGGCACCGGCGTTGCAACGGTCAAGCAGATGGCCGCGCTGCCGCTCGGCAAGGGCGAAGTGCGCCGCGAAACCTCGGCGCCGGCCGGCAAGCGCATCGCGATTCTCGCGTTCGGCACGATGGTCGCGCCGTCGCTCGCGGCAGCCGAGCAACTCGATGCCACGGTCGCGAACATGCGTTTCGTGAAGCCGCTCGACGCCGAGCTCGTGCGCCAGCTGGCTGAAACGCACGACGCGATCGTCACCGTCGAGGAAGGCTGCATCATGGGCGGCGCGGGTTCGGCCTGCGTCGAAGCCCTGCTCGAGAGTGGGGTTATGCGACCCGTACTACAATTGGGCCTCCCCGACCAGTTCATCGATCACGGGGACCCGGCCAAGCTGCTCGCCGCGTGCGGTCTCGACGCCGCGGGCATCGCCCGGTCGATCCGCGAGCGTTTCCTCGCAAGCGGCACGGTCGGCGGTCAGTCGTCGGTGAAGCGCGTCGCGTAAAGCGCTGCCGCGCGTCAGGCCGCTCCGCTGTCGTTTTTCATGCGGTGGCGGCCGCGACAATCTCCTGTTTGAGCTGACGGGCGTAACGGCCCGTCTTCCAACGCCGGCGGAAGCCGGCGTTCGCCGTTGCGCGTGCTGATCCGCGCGGCCGCCGGGCGTTTCGAAGTCGTCGCGTGACAGTTTCCGATGCGGCGAACCGGGAGCGGCCCGGCGCTTTCCAGAAAGGACAAAAAATGAATCAGATGAACCCCGCCTTTGTGATGCCCGACGTGCAAAGCACGCCCGACACGCGCCAGATCCCGATTCAGCGGGTCGGCGTCAAGGGCGTGCGTCATCCGCTGACGGTGCGCACGCAAGGCGGCGAAGTGCAGCCGACGGTCGGCACGTGGAATCTCGATGTGCATCTGCCGGCCGATCAGAAGGGCACGCATATGTCGCGCTTCGTCGCGCTGCTCGAAGAGAACAAGGCGCCGCTCGAGCCGGCCGCGTTCCGCTCGATGCTCGCGGTGATGCTCGAAAAGCTGGAAGCCGAGGCGGGCCGTATCGAGGTGTCGTTTCCGTACTTCGTGAACAAGACCGCGCCGGTGTCGGGCGTGCAAAGCCTGCTCGACTACGAGGTCACGCTGACGGGCGAGACCCGCAACGGCGCGACGCGGCTGTTCCTGAAGGTGCTGGTGCCGGTCACGAGCCTGTGCCCGTGCTCGAAGAAGATTTCGCAATACGGCGCGCACAACCAGCGCTCGCATGTGACGATCGACGCCGAGCTGGCTGGCGACGTCGCCGTGGAAGAGCTGATCCGCATCGCCGAGGAAGAGGCGTCGTGCGAACTGTGGGGGTTGCTCAAGCGCCCGGACGAGAAGTTCGTCACCGAGCGCGCGTATGAGAATCCGAAGTTCGTCGAGGACCTCGTGCGCGACGTCGCGCAGCGCCTCAATACCGACGAGCGCATCGTTGCCTATGTGCTCGAGGCCGAGAACTTCGAGTCGATTCACAACCACAGCGCCTATGCGGTGATCGAGCAGGACAAACGCCTCGCTTGATCGCTTCTGCGACGGTCCGCCCCGTTTCGTTGCGGGCGCATTGACGCAAAAAAGCCGCTTTAAAGCGGCTTTTTTTATCGCCCCGGGATTCGCGGCATTCGCTTCCGGCGACTCAGCGCGCGAGCGAAGTCAGGTCCCAGCGCGGCTTCACCGTGAACGCGTAGTCGTTGCCGGCCTGCTCGGGCCAGCGCTGCAAGCGCAGCGCGCCGGCCAGCGCGATCATCGCGCCGTTGTCCGTGCATAGCGACAGGTCCGGGTAGTGCACGTAGAAATTGCGTTTCTTCGCGGCGGCCGAAAGTGCTTCGCGCAGTTGCCGGTTCGCGCCGACACCGCCCGCGACCACCAGCCGGTTCAGCTTCGTGCGCTTGAGCGCCGCGAGCGACTTGGCCGCCAGTACGTCGACGGCGGCATCGACGAAACCGCGCGCGAGGTCGGCCTTCGCCTGCTCGCAGATATTCGCGCCGCCGAGCCGGTTCGCGTGTGTGAGGACCGCGGTTTTCAGCCCGCTGAAGCTGAAGTCGAGATCGCCGGAATGCAGCATCGGACGCGGCAGCACGACCGCGCCGGGCGTGCCGAATTCGGCCATGCGCGAGACTTCCGGGCCGCCCGGATAGCCGAGGCCGAGCAGTTTTGCGGTTTTGTCGAAGGCTTCGCCGGCGGCATCGTCGAGCGTTTCGCCGAGCGTCTCGTAGACGCCGACGTCGGTGACGCGCATCAGTTGCGTATGACCGCCGGACACGAGCAGCGCGACGAACGGAAACGGCGGCGGTTCATCGACGAGCAGCGGCGACAGCAGGTGCCCTTCGAGATGGTGAATGCCGACGGTCGGCTTGTCCCAGGCCATTGCCAGCGAATTGGCGATGCTCGCGCCCACGAGCAGCGCGCCTGCCAGCCCCGGCCCTTGCGTGTAGGCGATCGCATCGATGTCGCCGCGCGCGACGACCGCGTGTTCCATCACCTCTTCGAGCAGCGGCAGCGCGCGGCGAATATGGTCGCGCGACGCGAGTTCCGGCACGACGCCACCGTACTCCCGGTGCATGGCGATCTGCGAATGTAAGGCGTGCGCGAGCAGGCCGCGCTCGGTGTCGTAGAGCGCGAGTCCGGTTTCGTCGCAGGAGCTTTCGATGCCGAGAACGAGCATGATGAATCGCTTGAAGGCGGGCACACGTAACGCGGGCCCAACAGTGAAAGGTAAGCCTAAAAGTATAGCAGCGCGGGCAAGCAGGCGCTGCTACTGGCGGCCTTCGGGGCTCGGCCACGAACGCGCGGACCCGGCAGGTACAATGCGGCCCCATGGAATCTTTCGATATCGCGGTGATCGGCGCGGGCGCGGCCGGCATGATGTGTGCGGCCGTGGCCGGACAACTCGGCCGGCGCGTGGCGTTGATCGACCACTCGCAGCGTCTCGCGGAAAAAATCCGCATTTCCGGCGGCGGCCGTTGCAACTTTACGAATCTGTACGCGGGGCCGGCCAACTATCTGTCGGCGAATCCGCACTTTTGCCGTTCCGCGCTCGCGCGCTACACGCCGCGCGACTTCATGGCGCTGCTCAAGCGCCATCGCGTGACATGGCACGAAAAGCACAAGGGGCAACTGTTCTGCGACCAGTCGAGCGACGCGATCATCGACGTGCTCAGGAACGAATGCGACGCGGGTGCGGTGGCGTGGCGCGCGCCGCTGTCCGTCGAAGCAGTGAGCCACGACGGGCAGCGTCAGTTCACGCTCGGCACGCCGGCGGGGACGATCGCCGCCCGCGCGCTCGTGATCGCGACGGGCGGCCTGTCGATTCCGAAGATCGGCGCGACCGACTTTGCCTACCGGCTTGCCAAACAGTTCGGCCACAAGCTGATCGACACGCGTCCCGCACTGGTGCCGCTGACCTTCGCGCCGGCCGACTGGGAGCCGTTCGCGGCGTTGTCGGGCGTGTCGCTCGAAGTGCAACTCGCGACCGGCAGCAAAAAGACCGGTGCCGAATTCACCGAAGATCTGCTGCTCACGCACCGCGGCCTGTCGGGTCCCGGCATCCTGCAGATTTCGAGCTACTGGCAGCCCGGCGAGCCGGTCCACATCGATCTGCTGCCGGAGCGCGATGCCGCGGCCGCGTTGCTGGAGGCGAAAAGCGGCACGAAGCGCCAGATCGCGAATCTGCTCTCGGAGTGGGTGCCGCAGCGGCTCGCGCACGTCTGGCTGGAGACTCACCAGATTCCCGCCGAGGCGCGCGTCGCCGATTTGCCGGACAGGACGCTGCGGCGCATCGGTGAGGCGCTGTCGCGCTGGACGCTCACCCCGAACGGCACCGAGGGCTACCGCAAGGCCGAGGTGACGCGCGGCGGCGTCGATACGCGCGGCCTGTCGTCGACGACGATGATGAGCGCGCGCGTGCCGGGCCTCTATTTCATCGGCGAAGCGGTCGACGTGACCGGCTGGCTCGGCGGCTACAATTTCCAGTGGGCGTGGGCTTCGGGGGTGGCGGCCGGTCAGGCCGCCACCGACTATGCACGAGGGGCTTGACGGCGCCATCGCTTTGTGAGAAAGCTCTGCTATACTCATCAACCTTTACAAAGTTCCGTTATTGAAAAATGACGACCATCCGCGTAAAAGACAATGAGCCGTTTGAAGTTGCCATGCGCCGTTTCAAGCGCACCATGGAGAAAAACGGCTTACTGACGGAACTTCGCGCTCGCGAGTTTTACGAGAAGCCCACGGCCGAACGTAAGCGCAAGAAAGCGGCGGCGGTGAAGCGTCATTTCAAGCGTCTGCGTGGCCAGATGCTCCCGAAGAAGCTCTACTGATTCTGGCGTTGCCGCGCTCCGCTTCACACGCGGTGCGGCAGCATCCAAGCCGATGGTGGCACGACAGGTGCCGTCACGGAAAACCCGGCCCATCGGGCCAGCCGGCAGGGTCGCATCCACCAAACATATTGCGCCAACCCGCTTGAGGAAGAGGTCCCAAGCGGGTATTCGTGTTGATGCCGCGGTATGGCCGCCATCGACCCGCCGGTTTTTCAACTTTCAACGCATTCAGGTGAGTGATGAGTCTCAAAGACCGGATCAACGACGATATGAAAGCTGCCATGCGGGCGCGCGAGACCGAGCGTCTCGGCGCGATCCGCCTGCTGCTCGCGGCGATCAAGCAGCGTGAAGTCGATGAGCGCGTCACGCTCGACGAAGCCGGCGTGACTGCCGTTGTCGACAAGATGATCAAGCAGCGCAAGGATTCGATCAGCCAGTTCGAGGCTGCCGGCCGCACGGATCTGGCCGACAAGGAAAAGGCCGAACTGGCCATCCTGTCCGCTTACATGCCGGCGCAGATGTCCGAAGCGGAAATCGTTGCCGAAGTGCAGGCCGCGGTCGCGCAAACCGGCGCGGCCGGTCCGCAGGACATGGGCAAGGTGATGGGCGTGCTCAAGCCGAAGCTCGCCGGCCGGGCCGACATGACGGCCGTCTCGGCGCAGGTCAAGGCCGCGCTCGCGAAGTAATTCCTGTGGTTTGCCCGGACCGCGCGCGCCGTGTTCGAAAGCGGGCGCGGCGCCGGGTTGCGGTGTCGAGCCTGAGTACCCGTACCGGGCTTGGATTTTGAAGCTTTCCTGGCAGCGTCATTTACTGTGATCCCACCGTCATTCCTGCAGGACCTGCTCAACCGCGTCGATATCGTCGACGTGGTCGGCCGGTACGTGCAGCTGAAAAAGGGCGGCGCAAACTTCATGGGGCTTTGTCCGTTTCACAACGAGAAGAGCCCTTCGTTTACGGTTAGTCCGACTAAACAGTTTTATCACTGCTTCGGTTGCGGCGCGCATGGCACGGCCATCGGTTTCCTGATGGAGCACGTGGGCGCGTCGTTCCCCGAGGCGGTCAACGAGCTCGCGCAGTCGGTTGGCCTGACCGTGCCGAACGAGCCTTCGCCGGGTTACGGCGGCGGCGGTTCGGGCGGCGGCTATGCGCCGGCGGCGTCGAAGGCCGTCACCACGGCGCTCTCCGACCTCATGCAGACTGCCTGCGACTTTTATCGCAAGCAGCTGCGCGGCGCGACGGGTGCGATCCAGTACCTGAAAAAGCGCGGCTTGACCGGCGAGATCGCCGCGCGTTTCGGCCTCGGCTATGCGCCGGACGGCTGGCAGAACCTCGAGGCGGCCTTCCCGAACTATCGCGACGACGGGCTCGTCGAGGCGGGTCTCGTGATCGTTAGCGAAAAGTCCGACGGGCAGGGGCAGAACCGCCGCTACGACCGTTTCCGCGAGCGGATCATGTTCCCGATCCGCAACGTGAAGGGGCAGGTGATCGGCTTTGGCGGGCGCGTGCTCGACGGCGGCGAGCCGAAATATTTGAATTCGCCCGAAACGCCTTTATTTAACAAAGGCAGCGAGCTGTACGGCCTGTTCGAGGCGCGTCTCGCGATCCGCGAGCAGCATTACGTGCTGGTCGTCGAGGGCTATATGGACGTGGTCGCGCTGGCCCAGCTCGGTTTCCAGAACGCGGTCGCGACCCTTGGCACGGCCTGCACGCCGATTCATGTGCAGAAACTGATGCGGCAGACCGATACGGTCATCTTCAGCTTCGACGGCGATTCGGCCGGCCGGCGCGCCGCGCGCCGCGCGCTCGATGCCTGCCTGCCGCACGCCGCGGACAACCGCACGATCCGCTTCCTGTTCCTGCCGGCCGAGCACGACCCGGACAGCTACGTGCGCGAGTTCGGCACCGAGGCATTCGCGGAGCAGGTCGAGCGCGCGATGCCGCTGTCGCAATTCATGCTCAACGAGGTGCTGACCGGCAAGGAGCTCGATCAGCCGGAAGGCCGGGCCCGCGCGCTGTTCGACGCGAAGCCGCTCTTGCAGGCGCTGCCGGCCAACGCCCTGCGCGCGCAGATCATGCACATGTTCGCGGACCGGCTCGACGTGCCGTTCAACGAAGTCGCGGCGCTCTGCGAGGTCGATGCGCGGATCGCGGCCGCGGCGCGCGAGGCGCCGGCCCGCAAGGACCGCCGCAGCGTGACCGGGATCGAGGAGAAGACGCTGCGCAATCTGGTGATGTATCCGCGCACGGTCGCGATGCTCGACAGCGAGGCCGAAGAGGCGCTGCTCACGGTGACGCGGCATGGGGAACTGTTCGGGGAAGTGACCACGCATGCGCGCGCGCTCGGCGATTCGGCGGAATTCCAGTTGTTGTCCGATCTCTTGCGAAATGGCGCGAACGCCCCAACTTTCGAGGAAATCTTTCGCAAAATTCTAGACTATGATGAAAACGTCCGGGATTTGCTGCTGAAAGACCCACAGGACTCGGCCGTCATCGAGGAACGGCGCGAACAGGAGCGGATCGTCGGCGAGGAGCTGAAGGCTGCGATTCTGAAGATGCGGTATGACGCTTATTGCGATCGTCTCGAGCAGCTTTCGCGACAATCCCGGCATTCGCCTGAGGAATTCGCCGAGCTCTCGGAACTCAACCGGAAACGGGCTGACATGAAGCGTCAGCTCGGGCTCTAACGGAGAGGCCGAAAGCTCGGGTGGTATAATAAAAAGTTTCTAGCGGTTTGTTTTTCAAGGGTTTTCCTAGCAAAGGCGAAAGGCGATGCGATGGCAAAGACGACAGGCGGAAATCAGGCAGCAGGCACACGCTCGCAGGAGCGCACCGCGAAGGTTACCGAGGCCAGGCTGACTTCATCCGCCAGAAAATCGTCTGCTGTCAGCGTTGCGCCGGCCGGGAAAAAATCGTCGACCACTGCGGCCGCGCAGGCGGCTTCGGTAAGGGCGGCGAAAGCTGTACCACCGTCGGCTGCGAGGCGGCCGGGTGTCGGAAGCGCAAGGGAAGCGGCTGCCGCTGATGACGATGCGGTAGCGCGCGTGACTCCAGTATCCACGGTTCAACCGGCTGTTGTCCAACAGCCGGAGGTCGAGATTACAGCCGGTACGACGAACTCCATGACGAAAAAGCTGAACGAAGTATCTGTCGACGACGATGCAACCCAAGCCGAAGAAACCGCTGCCGCCGCGCCGGGCAAGACGGAGAAGGTCAGGGCTCGCGACCGTCGTGCAAAGGAAAAAGCGCTGCTGAAGGATGCGTTCGCGTCGTCGCAGCCGGGCACGGTGGAGGAACTCGAAGAGCGCCGCTCGAAACTGCGCGCGCTGATCAAGCTCGGCAAGGAGCGCGGCTTCCTCACGTACGCTGAAATCAACGATCACCTGCCGGACAACTTCACCGAGACCGAGGCGATCGAGGGCATCATCAGCACGTTCAATGACATGGGTGTGGCGGTCTACGAACAGGCCCCCGACGCCGAAACGCTGCTGCTCAACGACAACGCACCGGCCGCTTCGTCGGACGACGAAGTCGAAGAGGAAGCTGAAGTCGCGCTGTCCACCGTCGATTCCGAATTCGGCCGCACCACCGACCCGGTCCGCATGTACATGCGCGAAATGGGCACGGTCGAGCTGCTCACGCGCGAAGGCGAAATCGAAATCGCCAAGCGCATCGAAGACGGCCTCAAGCACATGGTGATGGCGATCTCCGCGTGCCCGACCACGATCGCCGACATCCTCGCGATGGCCGAGCGCGTCGCCAACGACGAAGTGCGCATCGACGAACTCGTCGACGGTCTGATCGACGCCGACGCGGAAGACGCCGACGGCTTCTCCGCGCAGGAAGCGGAAGCGATCGAGAACGAAGACGAGGAAGCCGAGGAAGAAGACGAAGAGGACGAGGAAGAAGACGATGGCGCGGCGCAAGCCACGGCCAACGCCGCGCAGCTCGAAGCGCTGCGGCGTGCGTCGCTCGAAAAATTCGCGCTCATCAGCGAGTGGTTCGACAAGATGCGTCGCGCGTTCGAGAAGGAAGGCTACAAGTCCAGGTCGTATCTGAAGGCGCAGGAAACCATCCAGAACGAGCTGATGACGATCCGCTTCACCGCGCGTACTGTGGAGCGTCTGTGCGACACGCTGCGCGCGCAGGTGGATGAGGTGCGCCAGGTCGAGCGTCAGATCCTGCACACGGTCGTCGACAAATGCGGCATGCCGCGCGCGGAATTCATCGCGCGTTTCCCGGGCAGCGAGACGGACCTCGAATGGTCCGACAAGATCGTCGCCGAGGGGCACGCGTATAGCGCGATCCTCACGCGCAACATTCCGGCGATTCGCGAACAGCAGCAACGTCTGCTCGATCTGCAGGCGCGCGTGGTGCTGCCGCTGAAGGACCTGAAGGAAACCAACCGGCAGATGGCGGCCGGCGAACTGAAGGCACGCCAGGCGAAGCGCGAGATGACCGAGGCGAACCTGCGTCTCGTGATCTCGATCGCGAAGAAGTACACGAACCGCGGTCTGCAGTTCCTCGACCTGATCCAGGAAGGCAACATTGGCCTGATGAAGGCGGTGGACAAGTTCGAATACCGTCGCGGCTACAAGTTCTCCACCTATGCGACGTGGTGGATTCGCCAGGCCATTACGCGTTCGATCGCCGACCAGGCGCGCACGATCCGGATTCCGGTTCACATGATCGAAACGATCAACAAGATGAACCGCATCTCGCGGCAGATTCTGCAGGAAACCGGCCTCGAGCCGGACCCGGCAACGCTGGCCGAGAAGATGGAAATGCCGGAAGACAAGATCCGCAAGATCATGAAGATCGCGAAAGAGCCGATCTCGATGGAAACGCCGATCGGCGACGACGACGATTCGCATCTGGGCGACTTCATCGAAGATACGAACACGGTCGCGCCGGCGGATGCCGCATTGCATGCGAGCATGCGCGATGTCGTGAAGGACGTGCTCGACTCGCTGACGCCGCGCGAGGCGAAGGTGTTGCGCATGCGCTTCGGTATCGAGATGAGCACGGATCACACGCTCGAAGAGGTCGGCAAGCAGTTCGACGTGACGCGCGAGCGGATTCGTCAGATCGAGGCGAAGGCGCTGCGCAAGCTGCGTCACCCGAGCCGTTCGGACAAGCTGAAGTCGTTCCTCGAAGGGAATTGAGCGTAGCGGGCTTCGAGAGGTAATCAGTGATGTAGTTTGAGGGGCCTCCTTGTCGTTTCGCATAGGCGAAGCGGTCACGGCGGCCCCTTTTTCGTGTAGTATGTCGGCCAATCGACGAAACAGGCCCGGCCTTCACGACCGGGTCTTTTTCTTCTTGGGCTGGACGCCGTGTTGGTTGCAGGCAGTGGACTCATAATCCACCTCCGAAAGGACACCGTGGGTTCGAACCCCACCCGGCCCACCATTTACTCTTCCGCTGGACTCCCGGGCGTTCCGCCTGATTCTCCGAGGCCCATGCCGGACAGGCATTCTGGGCAGTCTTCAGCTCCTTGGTCTACCGTGTTGGTTCATTGACTTCCGACATTCTCTGAGGGTAGTTTTGGGGGTACGCTGTTCTTCGCGACAGGAGATACCCCCATGCCCCTCTCCGACGCAACAATCCGCAGTGCCAAGCCCAGCATCAGACCGATCAAGCTTTATCGATGTGCTGTCGACTGCAACGACGCCTTTTCGCGGCGGCAGTATCGCGTTCAACAGCTATGAGGCGAACGTGCGATACGATCTGACTGCCGCACTGACGCTGGCAGCCTCTTACAATTACACGGATGCCGGGTAGAACGAGGCGGTTCCTCCTGTTGATATCACTATCAGAATACTGCCCATCGCTGTCCTATAGATACAGCGCGGCTAGCTACCGCGCCTGTGACTGCCGCAAATAAACGCTCCCTGTCGTGTGACGTGAAAATCGTCCAGGCGATGCGTGCAAGCTTGTTGGGCAAACCGAGCTTGTAGGGCAGGTACCAGCGCACACAAAGAACAATGATTCCACGATCAAAACACCGATCATCGAACAATCCTTTCACACCTTTGCGCTTGCGGATCATCGCCTGCCGAGTCATTGAGCGGGCTGCGTTAGCTGATTCCAACGACTTATTTGCACCAGGTACTTCTGTGCTGTGGGCGATCGTCGCACATTGTTCGTGCTTCTTAATTATTGGACGATGATGAGCCAGTTATGCTCACACGCGTTGTGTCGTTGTGGTAACTGACGAATTTTTCAAGCAGGCGCAGAAATTGTTCGCTTTCTTTATTGGTGAACGGTTCAAGTAGCGTCTTCATTTCATATTCCGCCAATTTTTGCGCCTCTCGGAATATTTTTTTTCCTTCATTCGTAAGCTGTATCTCGATCTTTCGAGCATCCTCCGTGCTTTGTGTTTTGGTCAGCAGTCCGCGATCCGTGAGCAGCTTGACAACGAGTGCCGTCGTAGAACGATCCAGACCAATCAGGCGTGATATGCCGATCTGACTGAGTGAGCCGAGGGTATTCACGATGTATAGCACTCCGTACTGACTCGGTGTGATGTTCACCGGCAGGCAAGCCTGGACGAACAGATCAATGGCGATCTGATGTGCACGTCGGAGCATAAAACCTGGTCGGGAATAAAGCTCGGTGAGCATGGCACCTTCAGCATGCTTATCGGGATTAGGTTTGGTCATTTTTAAAATTGATCGCGTAGGTAGCGCGCCTCATTCTAACTGACCTCGGCGCCATCCACGGCCGCAAGTAGGTACATACCCCAGGGTGATAGGAATTTGACTTGCATCAAAGTCTCTTAGTACTATTCGGCAGACGTCTGTCGTTTTTGGGGCGACAAATCTTGAGGTGAGGAAAGCTGCATGAACAAGGAATGTGAAGTCGCGATCATCGGCGCGGGCAATGGCGGGTTGACCCTCGCGCTGGCCCTGCATGAAGCCGGTATCAACTGCCGTGTCTACGAATCGGTCCCGGAACTCAAACCGCTCGGCGTAGGTATCAACATCCTGCCGCACGCGACCGGCGTGCTCGGACGCCTGGGCGCGAATGAGGCGCTTTCGAAGATTTCGATTTCGACGCAGAACGCGTCGTTCTTCAACCAGTACGGCCAGCACATCTATACCGAAGCACTCGGCACGAACGCCGGGTATGCCACGCCGCAATTCTCGATTCATCGGGGCGAACTGCAATTGGCGCTGTTGAAGATCGTCGAGGAGCGGCTAGGGGCGGATTCCGTGGTTATGGATCGCCGCTGCATCGGCGCAACTACCGTGGGCGATGAAGCACATGTGCAATTCGAGAACGTAGCGGGTGAGAAATTCACGGTGAAAGCCAGCGTCGTGATTTCCTGCGACGGCTTGCATTCGGCGTTGCGCAAGCAGTTCTACCCGGATGAAGGTGCTCCGCACTATACGGGCGTGAACATGTGGCGCGGCGCGCTGAACTGGTCGCCGTTTCTCGATGGCGCGACGTTCGCACGTGCCGGTGCGCTGACGGCCGACACCGGCAAGATGGTGATCTACCCGATCCTGAGCAATCCGGACGGCACGCAACTGATGAACTGGGTCGCGGAAACCGTTTCGCCGCAGCCTGCAATGCGCGACTGGAACAGGCAGGGCAGCCTGGACGACTTCTTTCCGGTCTTCAAGGACTGGCATTTCGACTGGCTCGACGTGGCAAAGATGATCGAGTCGACCCAAAACGTTCTCGTGTTCCCGATGGTGGATCAGGAGCCGCTGCCGCGCTGGACGCATGGGCGTGTGACGCTGCTGGGCGACGCCGCACACCCGATGGTACCGCGTGGTTCGAACGGCGCCGGTCAGGCAATCATGGATGCGGAATATCTGACGGCGCAATTCGTCAAGTTCGGCATCGGTACTGAAGCGCTGGAAGCGTACGACCGCGAACGTGTCACGGCGACGGGCAACGTCGTACTGGCGAACCGCAAGGCACCGCCCGACAAGATTCTCCAGGTCGTGCACGAGCGCACGGGCGGCAAGCCGTTCGCGTCGATCACCGACGTAATCAGCCTGGATGAGCTGCGCGAAATCACGAGCAGCTACAAGGCAGTCGCCGGGTACACGCTCGAAGGTCTGGCGAACAAGGCCGCGTAACAGGAGATGACGAAATGACAGACGTTAAAGCAGACCGTGCC
This sequence comes from Paraburkholderia sp. Cy-641, assembly GCF_011752945.1. Lineage (NCBI taxonomy): Bacteria > Pseudomonadati > Pseudomonadota > Betaproteobacteria > Burkholderiales > Burkholderiaceae > Paraburkholderia > Paraburkholderia sp. Cy-641. The sequence goes on along the minus strand of NZ_VWWM01000021.1, from coordinate 53,407 downwards.
GCGTATTACGGCCAGATCAAACATAGAAATATGGCCCCGTTGTGGGAGTCGCTGCACAACCTGGTGCCGCCGCAACCGCGCCCGCAAGCACGGCCAGCGATCTGGAAATACGCGGAAGTTCGTGATCTGGTGATGCAGTCGGGCGGCTTGATTACAGCTGAGGAAGCGGTGCGCCGTGTACTGTTCTTGGAGAATCCGGGCCTGCCCGACAAGGCCAGCATTACGCCCGCGCTGTACGCCGGGCTGCAATTGATCCTGCCCGGTGAAATCGCGCCGAGCCATCGTCATACGCAATCGGCGTTGCGCTTCATTCTGGAAGGCTCGACCGCCTATACGGCCGTCGATGGCGAACGTGTACCGATGCAACCGGGTGATTTCATTATCACGCCGTCGTGGACGTGGCACGACCATGGCAACAAGACTGAAGAAGACGGCGGCGAACCCGTTATCTGGCTCGACGGCCTGGATATTCCGATTGTCTACCAACTCGATCAGGGGTTCGCAGAGAACTATCCCGGCAAGGTCCAACCGGTGCAACGCGAATCTGGCGATAGCGCCGCGCGTTACGCCCAGAACATGCTGCCGGTGCGTCATGTCGCGAGCAACCCGACCTCGCCGTTGTTCAGCTATCCATACGACCGTACGCGTGAAGCGCTCGATACGCTCTATCGCCATGGCGAGGTGGATCAATGGGATGGCGTGAAGCTGAAATTCATTAATCCTGCCACCGGTAGCTGGCCGATGCCGACCATGGCGACTTTCATGCAGTTCCTGCCTGCCCGGTTTCGTGGCCGCCAGTACCGCACGACCGATGCGACCGTGTATTCGGTTGTGGAAGGTTCCGGCGTCGCGAAGGTCGGTGACAGGACGTTTGAATTCGCGGCGAAGGATATTTTTGTCGTGCCGTCCTGGGTGACGGTGAGTCTCGATGCTGACGTCGATTCCGTGATCTTCAGCTATTCGGATCGCCCGATCGTCAGCGCTCTCAATCTGCTGCGCGAAGAGCGGATTTAGAGCTCGCTTTACATTCATAAGGAAACAAGATGGCGTTTATTTTCCCCCCTGAAGTGCACGTTGCCGTTCCCGTTTTCGGAACGGAAGATAGCGTTGCTGTACGCCGCGTCTACTGCGTCGGTCGTAACTACGCGGCACACGCCCGCGAAATGGGCTTCGATCCGGATCGCGAACCGCCGTTCTTCTTCTGCAAGCCGGACAATGCCATCGTACCGGCCGCATATGGCGAAACGCTGGAACTCGCGTATCCGGCGCAGACGCAGAACTACCATTACGAAGCGGAACTGGTCGCCGTAATCGGTAAGAGCGGTGTGAACATTGCCGTTGAAGATGCGTTGTCTTATGTGTACGGCTACGCAGTTGGCCTCGACATGACGCGCCGCGATCTCCAGATGAAGATGCGCGAAATGGGCCGCCCGTGGGAACTCGGCAAAGCCTTCGACCGCTCCGCGCCGATCGGCCCGATCCACCGTGCGAGCGAAGTCGGTCACTTCGAGCAGGCGGGTATCTGGTTGACCGTGAACGGTGAAACGAAGCAGAAGAGCGATGTCACGCACCTGATCTGGTCGGTTGCCGAAACTGTTTCGTATCTGTCGCAATTCTTCCAGATCGAACCTGGCGATCTGATATACACGGGCACGCCGGAAGGTGTGGGTCCTGTCGTCGCGGACCAGACGATAAAGGTCGGCGTCGATCGCCTGGGCGAACTGACCGTGCTGGTTGTCTGATGGAACTACATAGCTTCTTCAACAGTTCGGCATCGTACCGCGTGCGGATTGCCCTCAATCTCAAGGGACTTCCGTACGAGTACGTACCGGTCAATATCCGCACCGGCGAGCATCGCGACCGGGAATACGTCGAGCGCATTAATCCGTCCGCGGGTGTGCCGGCGCTGGTCGATGGCGATTTCAGCCTCGGACAGTCTCTGGCAATTATCGACTGGCTGGATCAGATACATCCGGAGCCATTGCTGATTCCAGGTGAAATAGACGCGCGTGCTCGCGTTCTGGAATTAGCGACGCTCATCGCTTGTGATATTCACCCCGTGAACAACATGCGAATCCTGAAGTATCTGGACAGCGTATTGAAGGTCACACCGGAACAGAAAAACGCATGGTATAGGCACTGGATCGTGGAAGGCATGCAGGCAGTTGAACGTCTTCTGACTGATACAGGCGGCGACGACTGGTGCATTGGCGACGCACCTACGCTCGCGGATTGCTGCCTCATTCCTCAAATCGCGAACGCTGAACGCATGGGTTGTGACCTGACGCCATATTCGCGCAGCATGCGAATCTATCAGCGCGCGATGCAGCACCCGGCTTTTTTCACGGCAGCACCAAAACAACAACCTGACTATACGAACTAGTCGGTAGCAGAAGGAGACAAAACAATGAAAAACTCTAAAAAAGCAGTGCTTGCGTGCGCGGTAGCATTGTGCGCCGCCTCCGCGGGGGCCACGGAAGGCGGCAATTCCGCCTACGTGATTGGAGCGCAGACGATCTTTCCTGGTACTCTTGATCCTGGTATGCAATTCCAATCGTTCACGGTGATCTATAACTCCGGGAATTTCAAGGATTCGAACGGCAATAACAAGTTCAAGCAGTTCTCGTCCAACGTTCAGGTGCAGGCGTTCCGCTTCCAGTATGTGCTGCCGGAAGAATTTCACGGCTTCCGCTTCGGCATGGCCGCGCTGTTGCCGTTCTTTCACATCAACACTTATCGTCAGCCGCCCGGCGGTGCGATGATTCACGGCAACGACACGGGCCTGTCAGATCCGCTGATTACTCCCGTCATGATCGGCAATAGCTTCAATGCGCCGTTTCTCGGACATGTGAATCAGGCAGTGCGATTGACGGTGAACGTGCCGATTGGCAATTACGCGGCGAGCCAGCCGTTCAACGTCGGTCACCATTACTGGGCGTTTTTGCCCAGCTACGGCATCGATGTACATCCCGACGACAAAACGACAATCGGGATGAACTTCACGTACATCTGGAATGGTCGCAATCTCAACGATGGGTACCGCAGCGGTCAGGAAACCGTGACGGAATTCGTTGCCATGCGCAAGGTGACGCCGAAACTGTCGTTGGGCTTGAACGGGTATTACTACAAGCAGATTTCCGGTGACGTACAGAAAAACGGAACTCCATTTAACGGTGATGGCTTTTACGGCCGCGCTGTCGCCATTGGGCCTCAGATCCAGTATCAGTTCACCAAGAAAACGGCTGTGACGGTGAAGTGGCAGCACGAAATGCTGGTGCAGAACCGTCCGCAAGGCGAGCGCATCTGGATGCAGTGGTCCTTTAAGCTCTGATGTAGCGCGCCGCCTCTCTTGTGGAGCGGTATGTCATTCGAGCATGGTAAAAACAAGCAGGTGTAAATGAAACGTTTGATAGTAGGTATCACTGGGGCTTCCGGTGCGATTTACGGCGTCAGGACCCTCGAAATCCTGCGTGGGCAAGCGGATGTCGAAACGCATCTGGTCGTTTCGCCGTCAGGCTTGCGGACGCTTGAAGAGGAAACCGGTCTTGGACTGGCACGTTTGCGTGAGCTTGCGGACGCAACGCACAGTTACAAGGACATTGGCGCTTCACTTTCCAGTGGTTCATTTCGCACTTGCGGCATGCTGGTTGCGCCGTGCTCGATTCGTGCATTGAGCGGCATCGCCAATTGCTATGACGCGGACCTCATCACACGCGCGGCTGATGTTTGCCTGAAAGAACGTCGTCGCGTCGTGCTGATGCTTCGCGAGACGCCTTTTCACGCCGGGCATATCGAACTGATGGCACAGGCGACGCGCAACGGGGCAATCATCATGCCACCGGTTCCTGCGTTTTACGCACAACCGAAGACACTTGACGATATGGTCAATCAGACTGTCTCGCGTGCACTGGATCTGTTCGATATCGATGTCGGTATCGCGAAGCGCTGGAACGGCGGACAAAAATTCAAGGTGCAACAGGAAGTCGAAAAAGTACAGAACGTCGGAGACAGAACATGAGCACAACGAGTATGAATGCAGCACCGATCACGGTGGAAGACTGGCTGGCAACGCGGCGCGTCAACGTGTTCCAGATTTTTACGACGGTGTTGTGCGGCCTCGCGGTGTTTCTCGACGGCATCAGTACGCAGATTATCGGATATACCGCACCTGCCATTCATAACGCGCTGCATCTGGATCATCAGCAGATGGGCACAATTTTCTCCACGGGCCTTTTGGGCTTGCTTATCGGAGGCTTCAGTTGCAGTGTGCTGGCGGACCTATACGGTCGCCGCCGTATGCTGATTGCCTGCACGATAATTTTCGGTATTTTCACGGTAGCAACCGGTATGGCTACATCGCCATCTGAAATGCTCGCGTGGCGTTTCATCGCCGGTCTGGGCCTCGGTGGCGCGATGCCCACTGCAATCACGCTGACGGCAGAAATCGCCCCGGCCCGCGCACGCAGCGTTATGGTGATGTCCATGTTCTGCGGTTTTCCCGCTGGTGGCGCAATTGCTGGAGTACTGGTTTCGTCCATTTTGCCGCGTTACGGCTGGGAAGCGGTGTTCTACACCGCCGGCGCCGTTTCGCTGATCGTCGCGCTCGCACTCATCATGTGGTTGCCCGAGTCGCTGGTGTTTCTCGTGAATCGCAATGCGGATGCAGCACGTATCGAGCAGGCGAAGCAGCGCATTTCGCCGCTGAGCGATATTGTCGAATTTACGCGCGATGAGAAGAGAAGCAGCACGCCGGTCGCTGGACTGTTCCAGGAGGGGCGAGCACCCGGCACACTTATCCTGTGGGTGATTTATTTCATTAGCCTCCTGGAAATTTATTTCCTGGCCTCGTGGCTCCCGACCGTGCTCAACAGTGATGGCCGTTCGCTTGCGAATGCTGCATTGGGTACGTCGCTGATGCAGTTTGGTGGCGTTGCCGGTACGTTTGTCTTTGGCCGCTTCATGGATCGCCTGAATCCGCACCGCGTGCTGATGGCTTGCTATCTCCTGGGTTGTTTCTTCATCGGCTCCATCGGCTTCCTGTACAAGAGCAGCATCATCCTGCCGACGCTGTTTCTCGGAGGCATGTTTCTGATCGGCGCTCAATCTGGCCTGAGCGCTGTATCTTCAGTGTTTTATCCGACGAGTGCTCGTGCCACCGGGGTAGGCTGGAATCTGGGCGTGGGTCGTATCGGCTCGATCTGCGGCCCTATGGTTGGCGCGTTACTGCTCAGCAAGAATTTCAGCGTGCAGTCGATGTTCATCTGGATTGCGGTGCCGATGTTTATCGCTGCTATCTTCTCGATGGTTCTGCAATACGTTCGCCCCAAAAACTCCTGAACGGAATCTGTCCGTGCTTTCGTATGGACAACACAAGGAATACATGATGACAAACCACACTCCGCACGCCGATCTGCGTGAATTTCTCGAACGTTGCGACGCCGCGGGCGAACTCGTGCACATGAAGGGCGTACATTGGGATCTGGAAATGGGGGCGATTGCGGAAATCGTCAATCACAAGCGCGCCGAAGCACCCGCGATCCTGTTCGAAGACATCCCGGATTATCCCGGTATGCGCGTGCTGTCGGGCGCAACGAATTCATCGAAGCGACTGGCAATCACACTGGGTTTTCCGGAACCGGCACACCCGATGGATGTGGTGCAGGCGTACCGCAATCGCATGAAGACATTCCAGCCGATTCCGCCGCGAGAAGTCGAAACCGGCTCGATCTTTGACGTTGTCGACCGCGATGACGATGTAAACGTGCTCAAATTCCCGGTGCCGAAGTTGCATGAACTGGACGGCGGGCGCTACATCGGCACGCATGACCAGGTCATCATGCGCGATCCGGATGAAGGCTGGATCAACCTCGGCACCTACCGCGTGATGGTGCACGATGAAAAGAGCGTCGGTCTATGGATGTCGCCAGGCAAACAGGGCCGTCAGATTCGCCAGAAATACACAGATCGAGGCCAGCCTACGCCGGTCCTGATTTGCGTTGGCATGGACCCGCTGATGTTCCTCGCGTCGGGCAACGAACTGAAATGGGGGTTGTCCGAATACGATTACGCTGGCGGTCACCGTGGCGCGCCGTTCGAAACGGTCAGGAGCGAACTGTATGGCCTGCCGATGCCGGCGCATGCGGAAATCGTGCTCGAAGGCGAAATCATGCCGGGCGACGACAAGATCGAAGGCCCGTTCGGTGAGTTCACCGGCTACTATGCGAACCATCCGAGCGAACAGCCGGTGGTGCGTGTGCGTCGTGTCTATCATCGCAAGAATCCGATCTTGACGATGGCATCTCCGATGCGCCCGCCTTCGGATTTCAACTTCTCGAAGTGCGTCATGAAGTCCGGCATGATCTGGGATGAAATCGAAAGTGCCGGCCTGGCTGGTGTGAAGGGCGTGTGGGTTCACGAGGCCGGAGCCGCGCGCATGTTCAATGTGATTTCCATCAAGCAGGCGTTTGCCGGTCACGCCAAGCAGGCGGGGCTGCTGGCCGCGGGTTGTCAATCGGGTTCGTATATGGGCCGCTACGTTGTGGTCGTGGATGATGATGTAGATCCGAGCGACATGTTTGACGTGATGTGGGCGATCTGCACGCGCGCTGATCCGGCGCAGGACATCGACATCATTCGCCGTGCGTGGAGCGGCCCGCTCGATCCGATTTACGATTCGGCTTCGTCCACGAACTCGCGTGCGATCATCGACGCGTGCCGTCCGTTCGAACGCATCAAGAACGGTAGCTTCCCGCCTGTTGCGCGGGGGTCGAAGGAGCTGATCGCGCAGGTGGAGGCGAAATTCGCAGATGTGCTGAAGAAAATCTAAGCTTTCCTGTGCATTAGAACAACACGTCTGTTGAATTTGAAATGCGCCCCAAAGGTTGGACACTAACCTAACCTTTGGGGTGACCAGGGGCCTTGAACAGTCTGGTCGACGAGGACGAAGCGGCGCGGCGCATCGACGTCCACAAACCGGTCGCGGAGGAGGCTGCTGGTGCCTGTACCGTGTTCGGGATGAGCGATGTCTACCTGGAGGTTTGCGACGCATCATATTCTCAGGTCGAGTGGTGCCTGCTTGCCTTCCTGATCGGGTTCCCTGCATTCGTGGTGAACCGATATGGCCGGAGGACGTCGAGGCTGCTGCAACAATGCTCAGCCAGCCGGGGTAACGGAAGTTTGACGGGTTCCAGGGCCGTCTCGTGCAGCGACCTGACAAGTTGCTTGCGAAACGTCCGGTATCTGGCCCGCCGTCGCGCACCGACAGGTTTTCACATATGTTCCGTATATAAGAACGTGTTTCCTTTATAGTTAACACACGGTAAGTAAAAACCCGTATAATGGTTTCCACGGGTTGCCTTGGTGCGCCACCCACGAATCGCTACGGGACTCTCACATGAAATCGCTCATCAATATTGCCTTCGCAGTTGCCCTTATCGCTCCGGTGCTGTCGCATGCCGCTGAGCCGCTTACGCACGCGCAGGTACGCGCGGAACTGATTCAACTGGAAGACGCGGGCTACGACCCTGCCGACGTCAACGGCTACCCGAAGAACCTGAAGCACGCGCAGACCATCCTGGCGCAACAGAACGAAGCCAATACCGCGTACGGTTCGGATATTGCTGGTGCGTCGCAATCCAGTGGCATGAAGCAATCCATCGCAAAGTAAAAAAGCTGCCTTGAACCGAGGCAGCTTTTTATCGAAGGAATGCGGAGCCTAGCTCAGAAACAGGTGGTTAAAGAGGTTGTTCCATTTGGTGCGCTCGGCTGCTGACATTGCAGGATCGACAGGCGTTATCTGGCTATTCTGGAAAGGTGACGCGATATTCCGATGCGTCGGAACATAGTCCATGTTCGCCAGAATTTTTTGCGCCTCCAGCGAGAGCATGTAATCGTAGAGCAATATGCCCGCAGCCGGATGCGGTGCATGTTTGAACAGGGCAATGCCATTCGCTCGCGCCACCGCTGGCTGCAACAGGAACCAGTCGATAGCCGCATTTTTACGCTTCGCCTGCATGGGCATGTAGTTGTACGTCTCGAGCGCGAGTGGCACTTCGCCTGAGGCAACCATATTGTTCAGCAATGAGTTGCCGTTGCGGACAGACACACCATTAGTGGCGATCAACTCCTTGAAGAAGGCAATGCCTTTTTCGGTGCCCATCTGCTGACAAATGGTTGCAAACCAGTCGGAGCTCTTCGACTCGATGCCGAGTTTGCCTTTCCATTTCCGCAACAGCAGATCGTCAAAGGAAGAGGGCAGGTCTTCTTTCCTGATGGTGTTCGTGTTGTAGGACTGAACCCAGACAGAGAGCAGTGTCGAAGCCCACATGCGATGTTCCGGCACCGATCCTGGAATCAGGTCTGCGAACATGGGCGAGGCGACAGGCTGCAACAGGTTCTCCTGTCGCAGATTATTCAGGAATGAAGAGCCGACATGCACATTGTCGGGCATGAAACGGCCGGCTCGCGCTTCTGAAACGGCGCGTTGCACGACTTGCTCATCTCCTGCACGCCAGGTATTGACCTTGACGCCGTATTTTTTCTCAAACGGATTGAACAATGGTTCGAGGTCCGATTTTGCGATCGTGGTGTAGAAGTTCACTTGCCCTTCTTTCTTTGCCGCTGCGAGAATCCGGGCTGCGCGATCCGATCCGGCATAGTTTGCCAGCGCAAGATTCGACGAATTTTCCTCGGCCGATCTGGCATGGAACGGCACGAATGCCGCGCTCGATGCGAGGCCCAAACTGGCTTTCAAAATGGTACGTCGAGTAGTCATCCTGTCTCCATGTTTGAAATAAAACGCCCCGAATGTGGCAGCATTCAGGGCTGTAGTTGGCGCGTGCCCGTGTATCGCGCGATTCGCGCACCTGCATCAATTCGGTCTGCATAGTTTCATGCATCTGCGCATCGAGCGCAGAAAACGGCTGGTCCATCAACAGTACTTCGGGCTCTACTGCTAGTGCGCCTGCGAGGCTCGGGTGTTCGCGCATGCCACGGAATAACTGACGTGGTTAGGTTTCTTGAATCCATCGGGTCCGATTCGTTACAACAATGCGCGCACGGCATGGTTCGACATCGTTGGTACGACCGGCAATTTTGCTCGCTGCCCGCATTCGGGAACGATCTGCGTTGAATTAATTGGTAATCAATCCCGTCATGTGTAAATTAGTAATTTCCCCATGGCGGTCCTATAATAATGAGATAGTGATCTGACAAATCAGACGTCCACACCCCAGAGGTAAGGCCATGAAACTCCTGATCAATGCTGTTTGCGCTGCTGCCATCCTTGTTCCAATGTTGTCGCATGCTGCTGAGCCCATCACGCACGCCCAGGTGGTCAAGGAACTTGAGCAACTGGAAGCGGCGGGCTACAACCCCGGTGTCGCCGACGACAGCTATCCGGAGAATCTGGAGCAGGCGAAGGCCGTCCTCGAGCAGCAACAGAACGCAGCGACTTCCTGGGGGCCGGACATGCACGGCACAACGCAATCGGGTCATTAAACGGCCTCGCGCGAACAAAGCCGTTTCAGACCTGCTGGCGTTCAGAGTCGGCGCCACACGCCAGGCATCGCGACTACCTGTCCTGTGCCGTGTCAGGATCGCCAGTACCATTGGGATCAGGCTGAGGCGCCTGCCTTGACTGCGGCACGCTTCGGATCACGCTGTTCCGGATACACGTATGGCCCGAGACACATGATCGAGACGACGGCGATCGAAATAAATCCCGAGAACGTCCAGAGGGCAATCGTGTAGGAGTGCGTGAGGTCGAACGAGAGTCCGGATGCGAAGATCATGATGCCCGCACCCCATCCCCACGCCATCCACATCGCACCACATACCCGGCCAAACAGGCGCAGATCGAAGTAGCGGCTTACGATGAACGTAATGATGTCCGCTTCTGCGCCAATTGAAACGCCAATCAGTCCGGCGGCAATCATTGCGGTGTAACCGGTCGCGCCCGTTGCGAGAATGAGCACGCCAATGAGCGTTAGCGAGAACGACATCGCAGCACAATAGGGCGCATGAATCCGGTCCATCAACCAGCCAGCGAGCAGACGGCCGAGCGCTGATGTCAAACCGGCGATCGACAGCATCGTTGCGGCAGCCGACACTGTTTCGCCGCGATCGCTCATCATGGGTACGAGTTGCGAAAGCAACGCGAGCAGCACGCCGGACACACAGAAGATCGAAAGGCCCAGCAGGCGGAAAGTCCGATCCTTGAGGAATAGCGACCAGAGCGATGGTAGTTCGCGTCTCGCTTCATGCGCTTTACGCACGAGTTCTTCGTCGACGCCCGGCGGCATTTTGACGAGGAAGTAAAGCGCGGGAACGGAGAACATGGCCATCAACGCAGCGACGCCGAAATAGCCGGCACGCCAGCCAAAGTGTTTCAGCAGGTAACCCGCATAGTGCGGCATGAACATCGCGCCCACTGCCGTGCCGCCAACCATCAAGCCCAGTGCCAGGCCACGCTGGCGGTCGAAGCGAGCGCAGATTACTTTCGCATAAGGCAGTGCATTCGTACTGGGTGCGAACAGGCCGACCGCAACGAATGCCAGTGCGAATATCCATGGAGACGCCGGCAACACACCTACGAGAGCCGTCGATGCCGCAAACAGGATCAGAAATAACAGGGTGGGGCGGCGCACACCCATTTTGTCGATGAGCGAGCCGAGGAGGATGGTGCCGGGTCCCATCGAAAATTCGAAGACGGTCAAGCCGAGCGAAACCTGTGCACGGCTCCAGTGATTCTCCGCGGCGATCGCCTTGATGAACATGCCGAACATGAATGCCGACAATACCCCCGCGCCGACGGAAACACAGACTGCGCCGCCGAGTACTGTCCACCATCGATTGATGTCGCGCTGCAAAATATTCTCCTTGTTACGCGCCGAGTGCGGAAAGCAGGTCGTCCAGATAACCGGCCTTCGTCGGAAGAACCATCATCGTGCTGTAAGGACGCAACATATCGGCCGTGCTGTTCGATTTCCTGTCGGAAGGACTGATTACGACGGATACGGTGACGCCATGCATGCGATACGTCCTTGCCGCGATTGCCATCGCTCGGGCATCGTCACCGTCGCGGCCCGAAATGACGACCGTATCGGGCGTGCCGAGCCATTCGCTTAGCACCTCGGAGTCCAGGTCAGCACTTGTATCAGAGCTTTGCGAAAGCGCGGCGAGATCGCTCGCCATCGCAAACTCCACATCGGCGTATGTGCGGCAGCTTGCGACTTCGGGGTCGTTATCCGTCAGTGCGATTACGCGAATGCGCCGAGGAGAAGAATTCGGCGTCTGAATTCTGTAACGCACTTCGGATGGGGTCTGGTAATCAGGCATAGCTTACTTCCACGGATCGATCGTCATGTGAATCGCACCGCTGACACCTTCGCCCTGCAAGGTGCGCAACGCCAGGTCCGTGTCGTCGAGACCGAACGTGTGCGTGCTCATCTGCGTGACGTCGTGGCGGTTCGCGGCGATCAATTGCAATGCGAGTTCTACGGACTGGTAACTGTGACCGCGCATGCCTTTCACCGTGAGAAAGCGCGCGATGATCATGTCGCTGTTGAATTCGGGAATCGGCACGCGCTTTTGCCCACCGAGTACGACCGTTCCGCGCTTTCGCGCAAGCTGGATTGCGGAGACGACGGTGGCCGGACCACCCGATGCGCAATCGATCACGAGATCGGCCATCGAGCCGCCCGTGAGGTCGGCTACGCGTTCGAGCACGTCTTCCTGATCGACCTCGATCGTGTGATCCGCGCCGAGCCGTTTTGCCAGTGCAAGACGTTCGCGGTCGGTGTCCGTCGACAGTCCCGTGACGATGATTTTTTCGGCACCCGCTTCGCGCGCTGCAACGACGCACGACAAGCCTTGTTGTCCAGGACCCTGGATGACGACTGCCTGGCCCGGACCTGCACCGCCCTGCAAATAAGCCCATTCGATGCCGTTACCAAGAGGCAAGGCAAGTGCCGCGTGTTTCGGTGCGACGCTCGAGGGGACGCGGTGAAATACGGTGTTCAGCTGCAGGTACTGGTATTGGCTGAAGCCACCCCAGAAAGACGGTGCGGTCTTCAGACCGGTTGCGCCATAACGCAGACCGTTCAGGCGCCAATCCGTTGCGTTGCACAGGCGGAATTCGTTCGACAGGCAATATTCGCAATGACCGCACGGAACGTATTCTTCGAGCGCGACGTAATCGCCTTCTTTAAGCCCCCAACGTGTGCTGGCAAGCTCGCCTGCTTCTTCGATATGGCCGACTGTCTCGTGCCCGAGAATCAGCGGCCCGCGGCTTTGAGGAAGTTGCTGGTAATAAGGGCCATCGCTGCCGCATACGCCCGTAATCGCAACGCGAAGCAATCCGGTAGACGGCGTAATTGCCGGGCGCTCGAATGTCTGAATCTCCGTGCGTGATGGTTCGACAGCAACAGCCGCCTTGAAGTGACGTGGGGTGAGTTGGATCGTGTCGTTCATACGTAGTGCGCGTGCGAAATTTCCGAAATAACGCGAGGCTCCATGCAACAGAGCCTCGCACGTCCATCAACCGGTTTTAGAAGCGATGCCGAAGAAGGAGCTTGACTGCAACCTGCGTGGGCGTTGAAGAGCTGCCGAGCGAGCCGATCGTTGCGACCGCGGACTTGCCGGTCGAATCGATACCGGAGGCGAGTTGCCATACGCCGCTCAATTGAATGTCGGTGCGTTTGGAGAGGAAATAATCCGGTCCGGCATTGACCTGGTGATAGTGCGCCGCCCTGCCCTGCGCGCGCACGGTCGTGTAGTCATACGCTGCCGCAAGCAGCAGTGTCGGCATCACGCGGTAGCGAATGTTGCCTTCGTAGCTGTTGAACGTCGCCGACCCGGTATTCGGCGTCGTTTTCGTTGGCAACATATTGCTGAAGACGGTTCGCGTGTACACGAAGCTGACCTGGCCGCCGGTGCCGAATTTGTAGCCGACACCTGCTGCGAAGATGGCTTGCGTGTCTGCGGACAGGAAGCCGCTGAACGATGGCGACTTGCCGGGCGACGAGAAGGCCGACGTGCCGGGTGCAGCAGCACTGTCGTAAACCGACACCGCCGGATTGTTCAGATTCTCGTACGCGATTGCGCCGATAATCGGGCCGGAATCGTATGTCGCCGCAGCCTGATAACGACGGTTGGTGGCGAAGCTACCCGGTGCGCCGCCCGGTGCGAATAACAGATCGAGCTTGACGCCGGCATACGTCGGCGAGATATAGCGGATCGAGCCATCCATCCGGAAATTGGCGTTCAGGTTGTCGAAGTCGCCCACGTGACTGCCGATCCACGCCCATATTCCGGTCGAGGACAGGCGCTCGCCGACATCGTCGTGCATGGCATCGTATTGACGACCGAACGTGAGCCTGCCGTACGGCGTTTGCAGACCCATCCATGCCGAGCGGCCAAAAAGACGGCCGCCTTGCGAGAGCGTGCCGGCAGAACCGTCGAAACCGTTCTCCAGGTCGAAGACGGCTTTCAGGCCGCCGCCAAGATCTTCCGTACCGCGCAGACCCCAGCGACTACCATTGGTCTGACCTTTGATGAGGCCAACCACGGCGCCACCGCCCTGATTGTTGATGTAGTTGATCCCCTCGTTCACAATGCCGTACAACGTAACCGAACTTTGTGCGTGGGCAACGCTTGCAATACTTGCAAGAGCGGGGAAGGACATCAGTGCGAGTATTTTTTTATTCATGAGTCTCCGACCTTGATTTAATAAAAATTCAGTGTGGATCGACAGATATCTGCATGCAGAAATGCCGCAATTTGTAGAAATAAGTATACCTAATGAAAAAGGATATACTTTGCGATCTGGTACAAACCCCTGCTGGAACGCGGCACTAAATGCACTGCCTATCCCGTGTTAAATGAAACACACGCATAAGATTCCATGACGGATAAAGATTATCCGCGTGGAAAGCAGTCCTTATAATAATAATGATACTTTTGGCCTGCCTGAAAGAAGAGGTGCGTGGACCAGACGCACCTCTTTCTGATCGGGACTTAATTCATGCCGTTGAATACGGTATTGAACAGCGCCTGGTTTTTCGCTTGGTTGTCGATGATGTCCTTGTTCGAGATGATCTGCATCGCCACGCTCGGCAGCTTGTGCTTGACCGTCGTATTCGTCACAGCCATATCGTGATCGGCATACATGGCCTGGCCTTCGGTCAGCAGGAAATCATAAAACAGCACGGCCGCGTTCGGATGCCTCAGCATGTGCGCGACACCGACGCCGTTCGGCTGGGTGATGGCCGATCCAATCGAAAACCAGTCGATGGAAGCGCCGGCCTCCTTCATGGACTGGACCTTGTAGTTGTAGATGCCGAAAGCCATCGGCACGTCACCCGAGGCGACCAGATTCGCCAGCAGCGTATGGCCGCGACGCACGGACACGCCGTTTTTGGCAACGATCTGCTTGAACAGGTCGATACCCGGCTGACCACCGAGTTCCTGCACCGTGCCTGCGAACCACGGGATCGAATCCTGGCCTTCCACGCCGAGCTTGCCTTTCCATTTCGGGTCGAGCAGATCCTTGTACGTCTTTGGCAGGTCTGCCTTCTTGATCAGGTTCGTGTTGTACGCGACGGTGAACACGTTCAGGCGCGTCGCCGTCCAGGCGTTGTTGTCCTGAATCGCTTCGGGAATCAGCGATTTCAGAACCGGCGAGTTGATCGGCTGCAACAGTTTTTCGCGGTACATCGCTTCGAGCTGCGGGCCGTTGGTTTCGAACACGTCCGCTTCGTAGCGGCCGGCACGGCCTTCCGAAATGGCGCGTTGCAGAATGCCCGAAGCGCTTGAACGCCAGACAGTCACGTGTACGCCGTATTTCTTTTCGAAGGCCTGCACGACCGGATTGAAATCGTCAGGCGGCAGCGACGCATATACCGTCAGTTTGCCTTCTTCCTTCGCCCCGGCGATCAACTTTTGCATGCGATCCGCGCCGTTGTATTGCGCGACGGATTCGCTCGATACATAACCGGCTGCGAAAGCGGGACTGGAACCCATGAACGTCAGCGCGGCACCCAGAAGCCCAGCAATGGCTGCGAGGCGGAAATTACTCTTCATCAAGAGTCTCCGATGTGTTTATTTTCGGCAGGGGCACATCGGCCTGATGTACCCCACACCTTTAGCCGTACCGGATTAGCGGTTCAGCGGCAGGAATTCAAACCGCGAGCGGCGGCAGCGTTTCCAGTTCCTTCGTGTATGCGCCATCCATCTGCATCGAGAGGCCGATCTTTTCCAGTTCCGACGAGAACGTCGAACGGATGACCGGGTTTTCGTCCGCATAGTCGATCTGGCAACCGCCGATGCGACGCGAAATCCAGGCCTTCGGCACGCCTTGCGAATTGCGCTGCGATACGACTTCGTGCTTGAGCGCGAGGTAACGCGACGGATTCGGGTTCGTGTTGAAGTGCTGGTGGAACTCGCCGTTGGACGGCGTGATGAGCGAACCGGTTTGCCAGTCGTAACGCTTCGGCTCTTCGCCTTCGCGCCACATCATCGAGTAACCCGAACCGCTCATGATGATGACGTGCGCGCCGGGACCATGCGAGTGCGCTTTCTTGTACGTCGAGGTCGGGAATTGCGAAATGTGGCTGTTCTGCGAGCCGCGCGCCATGCTGAAGCGGATGTGACCGCCGCCGGCACCACGTTCGGCGGCGCTGATCAGCGGCAGGTTCACCGCATCGGCGACGAAATTCGTGTCCATCAGCAGGCCTTTCTGTTCGCCGCCGTTGGCGAAGTAATCGGGCTCGCCATTGAAACGGTTCTTGAAATCGTACGCCGTGCCGAAGATGAAATCGATGTCTTCGAGCGCGTTGATCGTAGGCGGACCGTTCGTGACCGCGACGAAACGCGCGGCGTCCTTGCCGGACGTATTGTAGTGCGTGTGCCAGCAGTTCAGCGGGATCGCGAAGAGGGCCCCGGCTTGCCATTCGAACGTGACTTCCGCGCCGGCTTCATTGCGAACGGTAGTCGATCCCCGACCACTCAGAACGTAGATCATTTCTTCGAACAACTGACGCTGCGGCGCAAGCGATTTGCCCGGCGGAATTTCGCAGACGTAGCAGTCGTTCGACGTGCGCGACGCTTCGTGGTTGATGTAGACGCCCTTGCCGCCGCGACGCGCCCAATCCTTCAGATCGACCGTACGCAGGTCCTGGATGTAATGACCGTCGATAATGTCCAGGCCTTGCTGGGCAACCCAGCGCGTATACGCGGTTTCCTTTTCGGAAGCGAATTTCTTCGCCATGTCCTCGGAAACGACTGCGTTCTTGCTCATTTACTTCTCCATTCAATGCGGGTTGCGTATACAACAAGTTAGCTCGCAGACCTGCAAGCTAACCGATCCGGGTACGCCTTAGACGGTCGCCGTATTCTTCAGGTACTCGCGAATCTTCTCGGCCGTGAGCGTCACGCTCGGGTCGTATTCCGGCGCGTCTTCGAGCTGTTGGAGATCGTTGAGGCCGCACTTCCAGAAAATGCGGTTGATCGCGGAGATCAGGCGTACGGGGCGCTCCGGGTCCGCGTTGAAATGCTGATGCGCGGTGCCGGGCGGAATATAGATCACGTCGCCGGCTTCCCACTCGAAGCGCTTGAGTTCGCCGACCGGCTTCCACGCGTACTGATCGACGATTTCGACATCGTAGTCCTGGTGCAGGTCATAGCCGCGACCTTCGAGCACGTACAGGCACTCTTCGGCCAGGTGACGGTGTTTGCCCGACTTGCTGCCCGGCGGAATGATCTGCATGTACGCGTCGACCGTCTCCATGCGCGTGTTCATGCCTTCGTTCAGCAGGTGCTTGAGCAGGCCTTGACGCGACATTTCCCACGGCATGTTTTCCGGCCGCACGATCTTTGCGCGCTTGGCGTTGCGCTCCGGAGCCTGTTCGGCGTTTTCCAGCAGGCCCTTGTAAAGCGCGCTATTTTCCTTGCCTGCCAGCCAGTTTCCCGATTCGGTCCATGCCATGATCAGTAGCCTCCTTCCGGATGATTGAAATCAGTTTCTTCCATGCGCGCGACGAAACCAACGCCGGTCGGCGACGGCTCGTCAGGGCGAGGTTCGACGGTCTTCTGGAACAGCATGTTCATGAACATGAACATCGGCTTCGTCTTGATGACGAGCGCACGCGCGGGCTTGTCCAGGCTGCGGTTGAAGTGCTGGTGCACGCAGTTGTTGTGGACGATCGCGATGTCGCCGGCTTCCCAGTCGTAGCGGATGCCGTCGTGTACTTCGTAGCCGATGCCGTCGAGAATGTAGAACGCCGCTTCGTTCACGTGGCCGTGCTTCTGCGAGTGACCGCCCGGCGAGTACTCCTCGATATGAAGGTGGAACGTTTGCGTGATTCCGTTCTTCGGCTGCACGTAGTGGCGGCTGAAGGTTTGCGGTCCCTTGCTGAACTTGACTTCCTTGCCTTTGCGCACGCGCGGAACCGAACGCAGACGCTCCAGTTCCGTGCTCAGGCTGTACGCCCCTTCGATACCGCGCACGAAAATGCGATTCTTCACATTGCCAGCGGTGCTGTGATGCGATTCCTCAGCGCGCTGATCTTCCTCATACATCGTGTTTGTGTCGATGTTTGCTTCAGACATAGTGCCTCCTTGTTGGTACAGCGAATTTACTGCGGGTTCAGCGCGACACAGCGGGCTGGATCAATGGTGACCCAGATCTTCGAGCCGACCGGCTGGCGATGCGACGGATGCGCACGCGCGAGCAAAATCTGTTCACCGACCTTGATCTGCAAATCAAGCGTTTCGCCAAGGAATACTTTGGAATAGACGGTGCCTTCGAACACGTTGCCGTGTTCGAGCGTCGGCTTGCTATCGAAGATTTCCAGGTTCTCCGGGCGCAACGACACGACGGCTTTTGCGCCGGCATTCATGCCGTCGCCGTGAGCCACTGTGATCGGGCCGATGCTCGAATGAACGGTCAGCTTCTGACCGTCCGTGTCCCGGACCGTGCCATCGACAAAGGTCGTCGTGCCGATGAAATCCGCCACGAACCGGTTGGCCGGCTGTTCGTAGATATCGCGAGGCCGCGCCTTCTGAACGATGTGGCCGTCCTTCATGATCGCGATTTCGTGCGACATCGCGAGCGCTTCTTCCTGGTCGTGCGTCACGTAGATCGTCGTGACGTTCAGCTCGCGCTGCAGACGCTTCAGCTCGAAACGCATCTTGTCGCGCAGCTTCGCGTCGAGATTCGACAGCGGCTCGTCGAGCAGCAGCAGTTTCGGCTCCATCACGATTGCACGGGCGAGGGCCAGACGTTGCTGCTGGCCGCCGGACATCTTCGTTGCATCGCGATCGGCAGCATGATCGAGGCCGACCGCGGTGAGTGCGCGCATGACCTTGTCGGCAATCTGCTGTTTCGTGAATTTCTTCGTGCCGACTTCAAGCGGAAAGCTGCAATTCTTGAAAACGGTCATGTGCGGCCAGATCGCGTACGACTGAAACACCATGCCGAACTGACGTTTATTGGGCGGCACGAAGGTCTTGCGATCCGCGTCGAAGACGGTTACGCCGCTCGCCGTGATTTTTCCGCCATCGGGTTTTTCGAGGCCCGCAATCGAGCGCAGGGTCGTGGACTTACCGCAGCCGCTCGGGCCGAGCAACGTGAACAGCTTGCCTTCAGGCACCTCGAAACTCACGTTTTCAATGCCCGCGACTTTCACGCCGTGACTGTCGAAATACGCCATGTTCAGATTCTGAATGTTTAGCATTGTCGTCTCAATAGTTTCTGTTATGGCGGGTTCAGACCGATTTCACGCCGAATTTGCTGCCCACCCACTGCGCGAGCGATACCAGCGCGAGCAAGCCAATCGCGAACATCACGCTTAACGCCGACAGTTCGACGTATTGCCCGTTTTGCCACAGTTCCCACACCACGACGGAAATCGTTTCGCTACCGGGGCTGTACAGCAGGATCGAAGCGGACAATTCGCGGATCGATACGATGAACACATAAATCCAGCCGCCCATCAGACCCGGTTTGAGCAGCGGCAAAACGATACGAAAGAACGTCGTGCCCCAGCCGGAACCGCACATCTCCGCCGATTCTTCCAGTTCCTTCGACAACTGAACCATCGAGGTCTGCGTATAACGCATGCCGTACGGCATGAATCGCGTGATGTATGCGATCAGGAGAATCCACAACGTGCCGTAGATGCCGACGTTGACGTTCAGGAAGAAGATCATGAATGCCAGGCCCAATACGAGGCCCGGAAACACCATCGGAAGCGATGCGAGGTTATCGAGCAGCCAGCGGCCCCGAATCTTCGTTTTGATCACGATCCAGCACACGATTGCGGAAAGCAGCATCACGCCCGTTGCGCAGGAAAACCCGAGAATCAGGCTGTTGCCGACGGCTTCCTTAAGTTCCGGATAGCTGAATATGTAGCGGTACGAGTCGAGCGTCAGGTGGCGCAGCGCTTCCATCGACGGCGGCGCATAGAACTTCTGGAACGACGACCATAGCAGAACGAGCAGAGGCAGCACCACGATCACAAGCGCATACAGCACGAAGATTGCCGCGGTGAGATAGCGCCATGCGCCAAGGTCGATGGTGCGTGCGCGGAACGCTTTGCCGGTGACCGTCGTGAATTTGCCGCCCTTGGCCAGCAGGCGGCTCTGGACGAAGATGCCGACCGACGTGATGAGCAGCAGGATGGTGGAATAGGAAGAGGCCAGCCCGGTCGGTGTCGGATATTGCTGCAGTGCTTCGTAAATCGACGACGTGAGTACCTGAATTTTTACCGGCAGGCCGATCAGCGCAGGCACTTCGAACGATTCGACCGCGCGCACGAACAGGATCAGCACCGTCGAAACGATGGCCGGCACTGCGAGGCGAAACGTGATGCTGAACGTCGTCCTGAACAGGCTTGCGCCGCTCATGATGGCGGATTCTTCCAGCGACGGGTCCATGCCGCGAAACGCTGCCGACATCAGCAGGAACGCCATGGGCGAGTATTGCAAGCCGTCGATCCAGATCATCCCGCCCATACTGTAGATATTGAGCGGCGGATGCGAAAGGCCGAGCCAGTGCATCAGCGCAACGTTCAGCACGCCGATCTTCGGGCTGGCAAGCAGAATCCAGGCAATCGTGAAGAGGATCGCCGGATTGATGAGCGGAACGATCGTCACGATCGAAAAAAAACGCCGCAAGGGCGTATTGGTACGCTCGTTGATCCAGGCAAGACCCGAGCCGACAACGAACGAAACGAGTGCGGCACCAATGGCGAATTCCACCGAATTTGCGAAAGCCGACCAGGAGTCCGCGCTACCGAATGCAATCCGGTAATTGTCGAGGGTAAATACCGATGACGTATCCGCTCCCTGCGGCGTCATGAAGCTCTGCCATAACAGGAAACAAAGGGGAATCAACGCCAGCACCGCGACGATGAAGATTGCGCTGCCGATCACCAGCCATTTCGAGTCGAACCGCTTCCAGAACCGGGGCGGCGTATTGGTGACATCAAGTTGAAGCTCCACCAACTGTCTCCTTAGATAACTTCATTTCCGTTGTTCCTTTATATAGAACACCGTTTCTATATGAAGGTGCAGTTGCCGTATTGGGCGCGTCTGCTTGATTTTTGTCAAGATGTAAGGGGATCGGGTTAGCCCTAGTGTGGGCGGTTCTATTGATTGCTGCGCCGCGTTTTTTGCCGCGCAGCCAATAAGCGATGCCGGTATTTAAAGGGGAACAATTCTTTTATGCGGAGAGTCGTTCCATTTTCAGCTACTACCGTTCCATAAGCTACGGTATGATCGCTGTACAAATGCCCTACAAACCGGAGACGCCCCATGCCGAACGATGCAAACGTTCATTCGCTTGACGATCACCTGTACGGTTACGACCCTAACCACGAGCACGGTGACGATGCCGATCATGATCACGACCACGATTTCGCCGAGTCCGAAACGAATCAGGAGGCCATGTGGCTGCTCGATAACGTCGTGCTCAATAGCGTCGGTATCGATATCGGTTCGTCGGGCACGCAACTCGTGTTCTCGCGTATTCATATGCGGCGCATTGCTGAAGAACTCTCGAGCCGTTACATCATCGTGGGGCGCGAACCGATTTATCAGAGCCCGATTTCGCTCACGCCGTATCTGAGCGAAACGCAGATGGATACGCAGGCGCTCGAACGCATCGTGGCCGCGGCCTACAAGGAAGCCAATCTCGGTCCGGACGACATCGATACCGGTGCCGTGATCCTCACCGGTGAAGCGCTGCGTCGCGAGAACAGCGAAGGCATTGCGGATATGCTCGCGGAACAGGGCGGCGAATTCGTCTGCGCGGCTGCCGGGCACCACATGGAAGCCATGCTGGCCGTGTATGGTTCGGGCGCGGCCAGGTATTCTCACGAGCACAAAAAGCGCGTGCTCAATGTCGACATCGGCGGCGGCACGACCAAGCTGGGTCTGGTCGATTCCGGCAACGTGATCGGCACGGCCGCGGTTCATCTCGGCGGACGATTGATCGTGACGGACCAGCAAGGGCGCATCACGCGTCTCGATCCGGCAGGCAAGGAACATGCGCGGGCGGCCGGATTTGCCTGGGAAATCGGCACGCAGACGACGCGCGAGCAACTTGCGCAGGTTGCCGACTGGATGGCGCAGACGCTTATGCGTGTGCTGAGCGAGCGCTTCACCGCGGAAGATCTGAATTCACTGTTCCTGACCGATCCGATTGCCGATTTGGACAAGCTGGATGGTCTGATCTTCTCGGGTGGTGTCGGCGAATATGTCTACGAGCGCGAAACGCGGGACTTCCTCGATCTCGGGAAACTTTTCGGTTCCGCCGTGCGTCGGCGCCTGCTTGCCAATGAAGTGCCGTGGACGCTGCTGCCGGCCATCGAGTGCATTCGCGCGACTGTTCTCGGCGCGTCCGAATACAGCATCCAGCTGAGCGGCAACACGACTTTCATTTCGAATCCGCGCAATCTGCTGCCGCGCAAGAATATGCCGGTCGTGCCGATCGAAGAGCGCATGCACGAAGTGATCGACCCGGCGGCGATCGTCGAGTCGCTGCGCAAGAGCTTCCAGCGCTACGACCTGAAAGAGGGGGAACGCGACGTGGCAATCGTGGTGCGCTGGGCGGGGCCGCCGGAATATTCGCGGCTGTCGGCACTCGCGCGCGGGCTGATCGACGCAAATCCGTCGACCATCGCTGCCGGCAAGCCGCTCTACGTTATCGCCGATGGCGACATTGCCAATTCGCTCGGCAACTTGCTGCGCGAAGCACTGGACGGAAACGACCTGTTCGTGATCGATGGCGTTTCGCTGCGAGGGCTCGATTACGTCGATCTGGGCCGCATCCGCATGCCGTCACGCACCGTTCCCGTCACGGTCAAATCGCTGGTGTTCAGCGAAGACCCGAGCCTGCACGGTAAATCCGATGCGTCCGAATGGCATGCGCACGAGGATGGCACCGTACATCGTCACCACCACCCTGTAACCGCCGGCAAGCATCAACATCACGATCATGCACACGCACACGGCCATCACCATCATCACGATCATGATCATAGCCACGGCGCTGATCACGGGCATCACCACCATGGGGATCACGCGCATGACCACTCGCACGGCCACCCGCACAAGCACGACTAACGGCTAAAGCAACCCACGCCGTCACACGTGCAGATGCTCGTGTGACGGCGCACTCTCTCCCATCAGCGGCATCAGATGCAGGTTGCTGTTGCGCACGCCACGCTGCGACGCAAGCGACCATGCGAATTGCTGAATCGTACCCACTTCACCGCGTAGCACGATCGTTTCCAGGCAATTGTCGTGGTCGAGATAGATGCGATTGCTGCTGACGATCAGCGCGTGCCGTTCGTGATACGCATCCGACAGGCGCTGCGCGAGTTCGCGTACGCCGTGCTCGAACACGATCGTCAACGTGCCGATACATTGCACGTGGGCGTCAGCCAACAACTCCTTTGAACGATGGGCACGCAGGATGTCGCGCAGCGCTTCCGAGCGGCTGTTGTAGGCGTGCCGCTTCATCGTGTCGTCGAGCATCGCGAGCAGGAAATCGTCAATCGTAATCGTGATGCGTTGCATGTCGGCTATCCATTTCGCGCCAATTGCGTCTTGACACCACCATAGCATAGCCCGCATTATTCTCGCAAAGCGTTCCAGATAAAGATTCGATGTTCTTTTATAAGGAACGACTGGATGTGGTCGGGAGTATGAGGATTCTTTAGAAAAGTATGAGCGATGTGCGATCCGCGCATGGCGATCTTTCGGTGGAGACGTGAATGATTCGATTTCTGAAATTCCTGTTCAACGATGCCGGCCCGAATATTCGAGGCCGTATTGCCGCGATGTATGCGCTTCTCGCGGTATTCAATCTCGGCGCATGGGCGTGGGCATTCATTGCGTTTCATGGGCAGCCGGTGCTGCTCGGCACGGCCTTTCTCGCCTACAGCTTCGGGCTGCGTCACGCGGTCGACGCCGACCATATCGCCGCTATCGACAATTCGACGCGCAAGCTCATGCAGGAAGGGCAGCGGCCGGTGACGGTGGGTTTCATGTTCTCGCTGGGTCATTCGACTATCGTGATCGCCGCAACCGCTGCGATTGCGGCGACGGCCATGACGCTGCAACACCGCTTCGAGGCATTTCATGAAATTGGCGGCGTGATCGGCACGCTGGTGTCGGCCGTCTTCCTGTTCGTGATCGCCGCGATCAATCTCATCGTGCTGAAATCCGTGGTCGCTACCTTTATGCGCGTGCGCCGGGGCGAGCGTTACGATGAAGAAGATCTCAATCTGCTGCTCGCCAATCGCGGCCTGCTCGCGCGCATTTTCAAACCGATGTTCCGGCTGATTACGCGCGGCTGGCATATGTACCCGCTCGGCGTGCTCTTCGGGCTCGGCTTCGATACGGCATCCGAAATCGGCTTGCTCAGTGTTTCGGCGACCCAGGCATCACATGGCGTGCCTATCTGGTCGATCATGGTGTTCCCGGCGCTGTTCACGGCAGGCATGTCGCTTATCGATGCGACGGACAGCATCCTGATGCTGGGCGCGTACGGCTGGGCGTTCATGAAGCCGATCCGCAAGCTCTACTACAACATGACGATTACGTTGGTATCGGCGGTTGTCGCAATCGGCGTTGGCGGAGTAGAAGCACTCGGGCTGATCGCCGATAAGCTGCATCTGAGCGGCGCGTTCTGGGATGAAATCGGCGCGATCGGCGACAACTTCGGGATGGTCGGCTACGCGATCATCGGATTGTGCGCGTTTATCTGGCTGGCCTCGACCCTCGTCTACAAATGGCGGCGTTTCGACGAAGTGGAGGTGTAAGCACGATGGCAGAACGACACAATAAATATCGTCCCCAAAGCATCGCCCGCCTTGGCCTGATGGCGGCACTTGCCGCGGCCGGCTCGAACGCATTGGCTCAAAGCAGCGTGACGCTGTACGGTGAAATCGATGCTAGCGCCGTTTGGCTGAACCATGTCGATGGCGGGCATCAATTCAAGCTGGCATCGGGTCTGATCGACGGCAGTTTTTGGGGCCTGCAGGGTTCTGAAGACCTGGGCGGCGGTAATCGGGCCATCTTTCGTCTCGAACATGGTTTCAGCGTCACGACCGGTGCCGATCAGAACGACCATCCGTATTACGTGGGCCTCGAGAACGACGGATATGGCACGCTGACGCTCGGGCATCAATACGATTCCATCCACGACTACCTTGCCCCGTTCACGCTGACGGGCGGCAATGGCGGTACGGCGTTCGCGCATCCATTCGACAACGACAACGCGAATAATTCATGGCTCGCGCGCAACTCGATCAAATACGCCAGCTCATCGTTTGGCGGACTGAGTTTCGGCGGGATGTATGCGTTCTCCAATGCGGCGGGGCGGTTTGCCGACAATCGCGCCTACAGCATCGGCGCGAATTATGGCAGCGGCGATTTCAACGCCGGTGCGGCCTGGCTGCATGCGAACGGGCGGGGCAACACGGAAAGCGGCGCTTACGATGCAGTAACGTTGCCGGGCGCGAATCGCAGTACGTTCGATGCTGCTGTGCAGGCACAAAACACTTTCGGTGTCGGTGCCAGCCAGGCGTTCGGTCCGGTCACGCTGGCAGCATCCTGGACGCGCTCGATTTATAGCGGCATAACCGACACGGAAACGGGGCAAGCCGCGCGATCCGTCGCCTTCGGCAACTACGAGATCAACGGAACGTGGCAAGCAAGCGCCGCGTTGTCGCTCAGCGGCATGTACACGTATACGAAGGGTACGGGCGCACATTGGAATCAGGGCGCGCTGCAGGCCGATTACATCCTGTCGAAGCGTACCGATACCTACGTCGAAGCAATCTATCAGCGTGCTTCGGCTGACGCGCCGGCCGTCATCAACTCGATGATGCCTTCGGGCGGAAGCAGCCAGTTATTGCTCGCGGCGGGTATTCGTCATCGCTTCTGAAGCGGCGTTCCTGGTGCGCGTTCCCGGTGCTTAACCCGGGAAGCTGGGCGGTTCAGGAATCCCGGTCGGTTCAATGAAAAAACCCCGGGAGTCGGATCGATGTCCGACTCCCGGGGTTTCAGTTTATCCGCCGTCTGTTCGGTTCTATTAGAGCGGCACGTAGAACACGGCTACGTAGATTAGCGCTACGGCCGACATCAGAATGTACGGATTGAGCTTGGTGAAGTAGACGACGCAGGCTGCAATAGCCGTTGTTGCCCACGCGAGCGTGGTTGCGTGCATGGATTCCATCACGGCCACGGCCCCGGCGAAAATCAGACCGACCGCCACCGGTGCCAGCCCGCGCTCGATGGCGCGACGCCAACGCGTGCCTTCGCTCTTATGCCAGAACAGCGTGACGACCACGAATACCACCGATGACGGGATATACATCGCGAGCGTCGCCACGATCGCGCCTGTAAAGCCCTCCAGATGCCAGCCGATCAACGCGGAAATCAGGGTGGTCGGCCCGGGAGAGACGCGGGAGATAGCGAAGAGGTCCGCGAATTCCTGACCCGACAGCCAGTGGTAGACCGACACACTTTGATGCTGGACATCGGCAATGATGGTTTGGCCGCCGCCGAACGACAACGCGGAAAGCGGCGCGAACAGAAGAACGATTCTTAGCAGGACGTTAGCCATTTAGTTTTCCATAGCAGCGCAAATGATACTGAGCGGGACGAGTACGAGCACGACAGGCACGGTAGGCCAATGCAGCACGCCGACGGTGACGAAGGCGACCATGGCAAACACATAGCGGAGCAGTTTGCGCTCGACGCGCACCGCAACCTTGGCACCCATCGAGAACGTCGCGCCAACGCCGGCAGCGGCAATGCCGAGCAGCAGAAAGTGGGTGAGCGGATAGCCCGAGAGACGCGTATAGAGCACTGCCAATACGAGCACGACGACAAGAGCAGGCAAGATCATGCCGATCGCGCCAACGAGCGCACCGAGCGGCCCACGCAGACGCTGGCCGACATAAAGCGAGACATTGACCGGGTTTGCGCCGGGCATGACTTGCGAGAGGGTCATGCCCGCGACGAAGGCATCGTTATCCATCCATTTGCGCTCCTCCACGACGGCTCGATAGGCCCATGCGGCAGTGCTGCCGCCGAACGACATCACGCTGATGCGCACGAAGGCGGTGAATATGTCCCATAACGCGACGTTTTGAGCCGCGGGTGCGGCAGCGGATTCTTCGAGGGTAGACATGGCATGAAGTGGACAGAGGGTTGATGTATGTTCCGTATAAGGGAACTTCGTTCCTATTTAATTGCTATTTTTAGCACGCTGACGATTTGCCGGGCAACCAGGTTTTACGCGACGTCGGCGCCCGTCGTGTTACGGAAAATAAAAAAGCGCTGTGTCCATCGGAGCACAGCGCTTTGAGCGGCGGAGCTATAGGGGCTCAGATCGATTGCTGCTTCTTGCCTTCTTCCGCGACCATCGCATCGTGTGCGCCTTCGCTGAACGGCGTTTCACGCTTCAGCAGAATCGCGACCGAGCGAACCTTCTGCGACTCCGGATCGCGGCCCGGCGGCAGCGTGCCGTTCTCGGCGAGTGCGCGCGCCGACTTCATGATCCGGCTGCGCATCATGATGATGCCGTTGTCGGTGCCTACGAGGTTTTCCCTCGTGCGATCCTGAATCGGTCCCATGCTTTCCTGCAGCGAGGCATCCTGCATGGCGATGCCTTCGACACCGCTGTACGCGGTGCCTGCCCTTTGCGCCGCACGGTCCATCAGGTAGTTGTTCGTCTTGTTCTGCTCGGGAACGTAGTTGCTGCCTGGCACATAGCGCACGTGGATGCCCTTGCCTTCCTTCATCGCCCGCACTTCGCCTTCCGTCAGCGCGCGCGTCGGATGGTAATCGAAGCTCCATGCCCAGCAGTGGTGATCGTCGATCGGCACCCAGAAGTGGCCGTGCATCGGGTGATCGCCGCGCGGCGGAACCATCGTGAAGCAAGGCATGACCCACGGCGTGATACGCCAGTAATACTGATCGTCCTCGGCATTGCGACGCACGCCGATTGAGAGACCGCCCGACGCTTCGACTACCTCGAACACCGGAGCCAGGTCGTTCAGGTTGTACTGGTTGCCCTTCGAGCCCTTGAACAGCGGGTCGGAGTTGAGGCTGCCGCTATGCAGGAACGACACGTGGCTCGAATCGATGCCGCCTTCGAGCGCCTGCAACCAGTTGCATTCCTGAATCCGCTTGCTCATGAACGACTGGCGTGCCGGCACGGTCGAGAATTCCCATGCGGGCAGGGGCGGCTGCTGATCGGCCGGTCCCATGTAGACCCAGATGACGCCGCCCTGTTCGACGAGCGGATACGACTTCAGTTTGATTCTCTGCGCGTAGCCGCTTTCCTGCGCTTCGGACGGTACCTCGACGCACTGACCGGTCACGTCGTATTTCCAGCCGTGATACGGGCAGCGAATGCCGCCTTCCTCGTTGCGGCCGAACCACAGCGACACGCCACGGTGTGCGCAGAATTCATCGATCAGGCCCAGCTTGCCTTCCGAATCGCGGAACGCAAGCATGCGTTCCGAAAGCAATTGCAGGCGAACCGGTTCGCCGCCAGGTTGCTCGAGTTCTTCCGACAGAAGCGCCGGCAGCCAGTAACGGCGGAACAGTTCGCCCATCGGCGTGCCGGGGCCGGTTTGTGTGACGAGATCGTTTTGTTCTTTTCTCAACATGGTAGGAGCCTCAGGGTTGCTGTTGTTGCGCGACGCAGTTTGGTACGGTTAGCAAGCTACTTGTTTTTTGTTCCTTTATAAGGAACGCTGTTCAAAACTTGAGAACAAAGTTATCATCGGACCCACAACATGTCAACGATGGAGATTCCCTATGAGTCACGCTTGCGCATTTGCTCACCTCTGCCACGCTGGAGACGTTGCCGAGGGTAAAGCGATCAAGGTCGAGAAGAACGGCCTGACGCTCGCCGTATTCAATATCCAGGGCGAATATTTCGTCACGGATGACACCTGTACGCATGGTCCGGGCTCGTTGTCGGAGGGCTATATCGATGGCGATACGGTGGAATGCGATTTCCACAACGGCTCGTTCAATATCAAGACCGGCGAGGTGGTCGCGCCGCCCTGCATGATTCCGCTCAAGACGTACAAGACGCGCGTTGAAGACGGCGTGGTCGTGATCGAAACGGATGGCGAATGAAATCGATGCGCCAGGCGTGTTTAAAAATACCTGGCGCATACCTTCATGCTGCGTTCGAGCGTTCGTGAGTACACAGCTCCTAATTTCTCTTCACGATCAAGGTCAGGCCGCTTTTCACGCCTGCCATATTTGATGTCGCCTCGGTAATCTGCGCGAACCGGTCGCCCAGCACGAATTGCACGATGACGGGTGAACGGCCATTTTTCAGGCGCACACAGCCCTTCAGGCGCAAAAGCGATTTGTCGTACTGCGAGGTGAGTTCGCGCAGGCGTGCACACAGCGCGCCGCTATCCGGCACGTCGTCCATTGCAACGAACCGCGTAATCGCCCCGTGCGTACGGGTCAAGCGCGAAAGAGGCACACCCGGAACGGTGATGCGTTCGGCGCGCTTCACAGGCCGCGAAGGCGGCGTAAGCGCCTCATGTAGCCGGAGATTGCCGTTAGCGGAACGAAGAATGTGCGAACCCGCGTAATAGTTGCCTATGAGCGATTCCGCAGCGTCGATTTCCGGCGGCTCGGCAATATCCGTGTGAGTGAGGATCACCGTGTCGGCGCCTTGCAGCTGCGCACGCGCCTCGTCGAAGCGTGCGAGCGTATTGGCCGCGTGATGCGCCGCAATCGTCGTGAACGTACCGGCGATGCGGTAGCGCTCTTTCACGAGCGAATTCAGACTCAGAGCTGCAATCAGCGGACCCGGATCGGCAAGCCCGGTCGTTTCGATCACGACCATGCCGAAGCGGGGGATGCTGCGATGCAGGCGTGCCCAGAATAGCGTTTCAAGCGCTTCGTTCAGCGCCGGCAGCCCGTTGCAACATACGCACGCGTCCGCGAGCAGCGTCGAGGTATCGCCTGCAAATCCCAGCGTCGCATGATCGAGGCCGATTTCACCAATCTCGTTGACGATAAGTGCCGCGTTCGAAAACGGCGTTTCCTTCATCCAGCGGGCGAGCAGCGTCGACTTGCCGCTGCCGAGAAAGCCGGTCATGACATAGATGGGTATGCGTTCGTGATGCATGTTCGACGGCCGGATTCCGTTACGCGCGGAGCTTGCCGGCGTGGTAGTCCCACACTTTTTGCAGCAGGTTCGGTTTCCACAGATTGCGGCTGATCGTTTCGACCTGTTCGGGAGAAAGAACTATCGGTTCGCCGATTTGCTGCGCAAGATACTGACGATGCGCGTTCTCTTCGAGATAGAACGCGAGCACGAACGTTTCCAGAATGCCTTCGGCCGCAATGACCGCGCCGTGCGATTTGAGCATGGCGACGCGGTGTGCGCCGAGGCATTCCGCGAGTTCTTCACCGAGCGGCTTTTTGTTGATCGAAGCCGTTTTCGGGAACTGCTGAATCTCGCCGAGCACCGACGCCTGCATGATGACCGGTTGAACGACATGGCCGGTCATGCTGAAGAGGGTGGACCAGGTCGGGTGCGTATGCACGACCGAATGGACGTCGGGGCGTTTGCGATAGATTTCCGAGTGAATGTGAAACTCCATCGGCGGGACGGCATCGCCTTCAATCAGGTTGCCGTCGAAATCGATCGTGACGATATCGTCCACAGTCAGTGCGCTACGCACCGATGCGCCCGAATTGATCAACATGTGATCCAGGCCTGGCACGCGCCAGCTGAAGTGACCGTTGAAGTCGATCACTTCGGCGCGTTCGAGCATCAGGATCGCGTCAACGAGCATGTGCTTCTGTTGCGTGTATTGACTCATCGCGTTCACTTCCAGGGAATCAGCTTGCGTTCAATTTCGTTCAGCAGCAGGGAAATGCCATAGCCAAGGATCGCAATGACAATCAGGCCGACATACATCTGCTCGACCGAAAGCAATTCCCAGGCATTCCAGATCATGTAGCCAAGACCGCTCTTCGAGCCGATCATTTCGGCAATGGCAATCAGCATCAGGCCCAGACCAAAACCAAGCTTGATGCCGCTCATGATGTGAGGCACGGCGCCGGGCAATGCGATAGTGCGAAATACCTGCCATGGATTCGCGCGAAAATTGCGGCCCACGTCCAGATAGATCCTGTTGATTTCGAGCACGCCCGTCGTCGTATTGATGAGCATCGGATAAAACACGCCGATTGCGACCATCGCGATTTTCGACGCTTCGCCAAGGCCGCAAATCAGCATCAGCAGCGGAAAGATCGCACTCTTCGGAACCGGATAGGTTGCCGCAATCAGCGGTTCGAATACGGCGTGCAACGGTTTCGACAGACCGGTTGCAACGCCTAGCAGCAAGGCGGGAATGCCGCCGATCAGTCCGCCCCACAGAAGGCGCAGCAGCGTTGCCGAGGTGTTGTCCCATAGCGAGCCGTCCTTGACGAGCGCGCCGAAGGTACTGAAGATCTGCGTGGGTGCGGGGAAAAAGCGCACGTCGATAAGACCCGTCTGCGCCGCACCCTGCCATAGCAGCAGTAACAGAACGGGCGACGCAATGCTGATCATGCGATCGCGTTGCCCTTTGCTTATCTTGCGTCTCTTCGACGGCGTGGTGCCCAATAAAGTACTCATACTTTTTCACCGAGGTCGCGGGAACGCACGCGCTCGACTTCCTCGCGCAATTGGCCCCAGATGGAATAGACAAATTCGCCGTATTCCGGCTGTGCGCGCAGTTCGAGCACCGAGCGCGGGCGCTGGAACGGAACGTCGATTACGCGTTTCACGCAACCGGGCTGCGCCGTCATGATCATGATGCGATCGCCCAAGGTCGCCGCTTCGTCCACGCTGTGCGTGATGAACAACACCGTCTTGCGCGTTTCGTCCCAGATGCGCAGCAACTCTTCCTGCAGCAGCAGCTTGTTCTGTTCGTCGAGCGCCGAGAATGGCTCATCCATCAACAGGATGTCCGGATCGTTCGCGAATGCACGGACGATGGAAACGCGTTGTCGCATACCGCCCGAGAGTTGATGAGGGTAGGCCTTCGCAAAACGCGTGAGGCCGGTGCGATCGAGGTAGTAGCCGACCGTCTCGCGAATTTGCGCTTTCGGCACACCGCGAAGCGCCAGCCCATAAGCTGCATTGTTGAACACCGTCATCCACGGAAACAGCGAATCGCCCTGAAAGACCATCGAATTCCCCGGCCGATTCTGCGCGGGCGAGGTGATTTCGACCGTGCCGCTCGTTGGCGCTTCGAGATTCGCGAGGATGCGCAGCAGCGTCGTCTTGCCGCAACCGGATGGCCCGACGATCATGAAAAAGCAGCCGGTCGGGATATCGAGCGAAACATTGTCGAGCGCCGTGACCTTGCCGCCTGCCGTCTCGAACGATTTCGTGAGATTCCTGAGCCGGATTTTCACGGAGGTGTCTTGCATCGTGCGTGAAGCTCCCGTTATTTCGCGCGCGGCCGGTACGGGCCCAGCGCTGTGTCTGCGGCTTCCGCAAACGACGTATCGACAACCTGGGCAACGGTGACATTGCCCTTCACGTCGCCGTGACTCTTGAAGTACGCCAGATCATTCTCGAGACTCGCGATGTTGAGCTTGCCGTCGGGATTCGTACCTTGAGGAACGATCTCGCGATAGAGCGAGGCATCCTTGATCGACGTGTACTGAGTCAGAATCGAAATCACCTCGTCCGCGTTCGGGCCGGCGATCCTGCCGTCCTTGAGCGCATCGTTGTAATCGCGCGCGGCGCGCAGATAGGCGCGCATGAATGCTCTTGCCGTGTCCGGATGCGCATGGATGAAGGTGTCCGAATAGAGCAGGACGGCGAGCTGATGATTCAGGTAAATCTGGTCGTCGCCCATCACGCGGATCGCGGCACCGCTGCGAACCGCTTGAGTCGCGGAAGGCTCGGTTGTCAACGATGCATCAACGGCCTTGTTTTCGAGCGCCATCACGTGCTGCGGAAAGCCCAGATAGACGCGCTCGACGTCGCTCGGCTTGAGGCCGGCTTTCTTGAGCGCTTCGTTCATCGTGGACGTAGAAGCGCTGCCGGTTGCACTGCCGGCAATCTTCATGCCTTTCAGGTCTGCAAGCGTTTTGTAACGACCGCTCTTAACGAGATCCGTGCGCACGAGCAACGGCTGATAACCGTAGCCCGACGGCGTCGATCCCTTGTCCGCCACAACCTTGATGCCGATGCCGCGCATGACGGCGTTATAGAGCCCCGCGGACGGCGAACCGCCCGCGACTTCCAGTTGCCCGGAGCCGAGCGGCGCAACCATTTTCGCGCCGGAATCGAACGGAATGAATTTCGCGTCGATGCCTTCGGCGCGGAAATAGCCTTTCTTGTCGGCAATGAAGAACACGACATCACTGCTTGCATCCGCAATGCCCACATGAACGGTCTGCAAGCCCGCAGCCACTGCCGCGGCCGGGCCCAGCATGAAACACATGGCCAGCGCCGCGCCCATCATCCTGATGCCTTTCACTGCCTGTCTCCTTGATTTGATCTTTGCGGCGCTCGGGTGGACTACCTCAGTTTCGATCTCCGGCGCAAGTGGTGCTCCCTTCGCTGCAACACAAAAAATTGTTCTTATATGTGGAACTATGTATGTTATAATGGAACGATTGAAGTTTCCCTTTGAACAGATGAGAAAGTCAAGGTAAACGAAAGAGACCTGGGGTTAGTCCGCATGTGTCGAGAGAGGCGGGCACCGGAACATGCGTGGTCGTGGCTATAAATAGAAGATTGCGTTCCGTGACCAGGGGGCGCTAAATTGAACGAGGATTGATAAATTGGACGCGAAGATCATGCGGAACAATGAAACGGGAATAGAAGAAGCAGAGGTGGAACAGGATGGCCCGCGCAGGCTGTCGTCGGTAACGGCGGCATTGCGGCTACTCAAGATCTTTTCGGAAGAGGAGCCCGAGCTGGGCATCAGCGCATTGTCGAAGCGCATGGGTGTCGCAAAGAGCACGGTGCATCGTCTGTGCGCTGCGCTGCTTGCCGAAGGATTGCTGGAACAGAACCCGGATAACGGCCGTTATCGGCTCGGCGTCCAGTTGTTCACGCTCGGCGCGCTCGTGCGCCGACGCTTCGACGTAACGAAACAGGCGCTGCCGTTCCTGCACGTGTTGCGCAAACAGACGGACGAAACCGTACAACTCGCGATTCTCGACGACACGAGCGTCGTTTACATGTTCAACCTCGAAAGCGAACAGGCGATCCGCATGCGCTCGTATATCGGTGTGCGCAAACCCGCCTGCTATACCGCGGAAGGGCATGTACTGCTCGCCTCCAGCACGCCGGACGTCGTTTCGCGCGCGCTCAAGCAAGGACTCGTTGCCCGCACGCCCAAGACGAACACGGATACGCAGGTGTTTCTGAAAACGCTCGAGGACGTGCGTCGAGAGGGTTATGCGATCGATGATGAGGAGTCTGAAGTAGGCATGCGCGGTATTGCCGCGCCCGTGCGTGACACGACGGGCCATGTCGTTGCGGCGATCGGCTTCGGCGGCCCCGTACAACGTCTCACGAAAAAGGCGCTGCGCGCGGCGGTGCCGCATTTGATCGCCGCCGCCGAAGGCATTTCCGCAACTCTCGGCTATCACCCTTGAGATAGCCCATCAGGACATGGAAGAGACACTTGTGAATAACCATAAACATCGCATCACACTCGCGGGCACGGAGCAGTCTTTCGAATGCGGTAGCGATGACGTGCTGTTGCGAGCGGCCCTGCGTAATGACATCGCGTTCCCGTACGAGTGCAACGTAGGCGCGTGCGGCAATTGCAAATTCGAACTGATCGAAGGCGACGTCGACGCCCGGTGGCCCGAGGCACCGGGGTGGACCGCGAAGGATCGCGAACGCCGTCGTTATCTCGGCTGCCAGAGCATGCCGCGCGGCGATTGCACGATCAAGATGCGCCCGAGTCAGCACTACGCGCCTATTCATCAACCGAAACGCGTCACGGGCACGTTCACGTCGTGCCGTCCGGTCACGCACGATATCGGCGAATTCCGTTTCGAGCTTGCGGACGAGATGCGCTTCGAGCCGGGGCAATACGCATTGCTCACGCTACCCGGCGTCAACGGGCAGCGGGCCTATTCGATGAGCAACATCGTGCAAGGCCCGAATGCCAAGGTGCTCGATTTTCAGGTGCGCCGCGTACCGAACGGCCAGGGCAGCAACGCGCTGTTCGACATGCTGGCGAAGGGCGAACAGATCGAGATCGACGGTCCCTACGGCATGGCCTATCTGCGCCGGGACGTGAAGCGCGACATTCTGTGTCTTGCGGGCGGTTCGGGCCTTGCCCCGATGATTTCCATCGCGCGCGGCGTTGCGGCAGACCCGGACATGCAGGGCGTCAAACTGCACTTCCTGTACGGCGGCCGCACGCCACGCGACGTGTGCGGACGCGACATGCTCGAAGTACTCGAAAATTTCGGCAAGCACCTTCATTTCGACGCGGCCGTTTCGGATGCGGGCGGCGAGCAGTGGGGCGGCCATACCGGCTTTGTGCATGAGCTGGCCGAGTCGATGTTCGGTGACGGCCTGCGCGAGATGGAAATCTATTTTGCGGGTCCGCCTGCGATGGGGCAGGCGATCCAGAAAATGCTGCTGGCACGCAAGGTGCCGTTTGGGCAGGTGCATTTCGATCAGTTCTATTAATTTTCTTCAGTCCATAAAGGAGTCGGTGTGAGCAAGTTGCAGCTTTCAGTTGCGGTCGGTCCCTACGACCGTATGCGCCCCCTGGTCGATGGTGAAGTGCAGATCGAGGGCGTCGATCCGACGTTCATGTTGCAGGAACCGGAAGAAATCTTCTTTCGCGCGCTGCGTCATGCGGACTACGACATCTGCGAACTGTCGTTGAGCAGCTATTCGGTCAAGACGGCCGCGGGTACGTCGGCTTACGTTGCCATTCCGGTATTTCCGTCGCGCGCGTTTCGCCATACGTCGGTGTATGTGAACGCGAACGCGGGCATTCGCAAGCCGGAAGATCTGAAGGGCAAGCGCATCGGCGTGCCGGAATACCAGTTGACGGCAAACGTGTGGGTGCGCCTGTTCCTCGAAGAGGAGTACGGCATCAAGGCGTCGGACGTCACGTGGGTACGCGGCGGTTATGAAGACCCGACGCGCGTCGAAAAGATCAGCCTGAATCTGCCCAAGGATGTGGAACTGGTGAACGCACCCGAAGGCAAAACGATTTCCGGCATGCTCGAAGCCGGCGAAATCGATGCGCTGATCGGCCCGCGCGCACCGTCGTGTTTCGATCGCGGTTCTCCGAACGTGAAGTACCTGTTCGATGATCCGCAGGCGGAAGCCGCGGCGTGGTATCGCAAAACGAAGCTGTTCCCGATCATGCACACGCTCGGCATCCGGCGCACGCTCGTTGAGCAGCATCCGTGGCTGCCGATGTCGGTGATGAAAGCCTTCGAGAAATCGAAAGCGATCGCGCTGCACCGTCTGACCGATACGTCTGCGACGAAGGTGACGCTGCCGTTTGTCGATACCCAGCTTCGCGCCGCGCGCGAATTGATGGGCGAGGATTTCTGGCCGTATGGTTTCGCCGCGAACGAACATACGCTCAACCGGTTCCTCGCGCAGCATCACGCGGAAGGGCTGTCGAGCCGCCTGCTGGAAGCGAAGGATCTCTTCCATCCGGCGAGCCTCGAAAGCTTCAGCATTTAATCGGTCATCAGGCAACGCTGGGGGAATCCCCGGCGTTGCTGTTTTGGATCGCGTCAAAATATCATCATGCAACAGATCGCAATAGAGCAGGGCGGTTTGGCAACGAAGGAAGACGGGCTGAGCGGCAGCAAGCTGATATTCGGTGTACTGGCAATATCGCTTGCGACTGCGCTCAGTATGCTCGATAGCGTGATTGCCAACATAGCGTTGCCCACCATCACCAAGACATTGAATATCAGCCCGTCGGATTCGGTGTGGATCGTCAATGCTTACCAGCTTTCGATCATCATGACGTTGTTGCCGCTGTCGTCACTGGGTGATCGGGTCGGCTATGCGCGCATCTACATAGCCGGGCTCGTACTCTTCACGTTCGCATCGCTGATGTGCGCGATGTCGCAATCGCTCGACATGCTGATTATTTCGCGTGTCTTGCAGGGGCTAGGCGCCGCCGGCATTGGCAGCGTCAACACCGCCATCATCAAAATGATTTATCCATCGCGGCTGCTCGGGCGCGGCGTCAGTATTCATGCATCGGTCGTGTCCATTTCGACCGCCGCCGGGCCGACCATCGCGGCGGCGATCCTCTCCATTGCTACATGGCCGTGGCTGTTTGCGATCAACGTGCCGCTCGGCATTGTCACGTTCTTCGTCGGATTCAAGGCGCTGCCGCGTCCGCAGGTCTCGAAAGCATCCTATGATTATTTCAGCGCACTGCTGAATGCGGCGATGTTCGGGCTGCTCGTGATCGGCGTCGACCGGATGGGCCACAGCAACGGTATCAACGCAAGCATCGTCATCCAGCTATCCGCGGCTGCAATCTGTGCGTGGTTGCTGGTGCGTCGCGAGCGGCATCGAGCCAAGCCGCTCCTGCCGGTCGACCTGCTGCTTAAACCGGCATTTCTGCTGGCCGTCCTGACATCCGTCTGTTCGTTCACCGCGCAAATGCTCGCGTTCGTATCGCTGCCGTTCATGCTGCAGGATGCGCTCGGACGCAGTGCGATGGAAACCGGCGCGCTCATTACACCGTGGCCGATTGCGGTCCTTTGTATTGCACCTCTGGCCGGTTCATTGTCGAATCGCATCAATGCGGGGGCGCTCGGCGGCGTCGGGCTGGCTATTCTTGCAACAGGCCTGTCGCTGCTCGCGCTATTGCCCGCACATCCCGCTTCGTTCGATATCGGCTGGCGCATGGCGGTGTGCGGGATCGGCTTCGGGCTGTTCCAGCCGCCGAATAACCGGTCGCTTCTCGCCCTTGCGCCGCCGGGACGCACCGGCAATGCCAGCGGCATGATTAGCGTGGCGCGCGTGCTCGGACAAACGTTCGGTGCCGTGCTGACAGCGTTTATATTGCTGATCGAGCCTCATCATGCAGGCGTGGTTGCGTTGATCACGGGTGCGAGTTTCGCGGCGGTTGCCGCGTGCGTCAGTCTGACTCGCCTCATATAGGCGAGTGGCTATAGAAGCGCGTTTGACGGGTCTGTGAGGGTGTTTTCTATCGCCTTCATTTTTGTTCTAGTGTCGATGGCGTTGCTTTGAGAGAAATTGATGAACACAAAAGATTTGACGCACGCATCCGCAACGGCAGACATCGAAGTACCGGTGCGGCAGAGTGATACCAGCATGGTCTGGTCGGATGCACGGCTGCTGGGCTTCACGCCGATGGACGATGTGCACGAGGAATTCTATGCGGTCGCGCTACGGCTCGTGACCTGTACCGATACCACGGCGCTCGCCGCGATCGAGGACTTCGAGAAGCACGCCGTCAGTCATTTCGAGCAGGAAGACGAATGGATGCGCACGACGAATTTTCCGCCGCGTGATTGCCATATTGAAGAGCATGCGGCCGTTTTGAAATCGGTGGGCGAGGTCAAGGCGGCCGTCGCGGCGGGGCAGGCCAACGCCGAGGTCGTGCGTGATCTGGGTATGCACCTGTTTGGCTGGTTTCCCGGCCATGCGGACTATCTGGATTCCGCGCTGGCAGCGTGGATGACGAAACAGACAATGGGTGGAAAGCCTGTTGTGCTGCGGCGGACTATCTAGTCTGCAAGACCAAAGAAATGAAATGGAGCGGCGCGGCGATCGTCGGAATATGAAACGCCGCCGCCGCAATCATGCGTTGCATGTGCAACCAGAGCTGATCCGCCCCGGCCGCAGGCCTGCATGCAGGCATGCATTCAAGGCAGCGAGATCGTCAGATTGGCCGACTGCGGCCCGAGCTTGATGAGCTGCGTATACGGGGCGAGCATATGCACCGTGTTATCGCGCAGCCAGGTGCTGAGGCCGAGCCAGGCAAGCAGGCCCGCCAGTGCGAATACGGTGCCGATCGACCAGAGCGGCACTTCGCGCTTGAGGCGGTGCGCGACCTGATCGGGCAGCGGCCAATGCGGCGCGAAAGGCGCGCGCTTGCCCTTGATGTGAGCGATCTCGTCGCCGAGTCGTGCCGTGAGATAGGCCAGCTTTTCCGGTCCTTCCAGAATGTACTTGCCCTGGAAGCCGAGCAGCAGGCACATATGAAAAACCTCGAGCGACTGTAGCCGCGGTGCGCCTTGCGCGCGGCACTCCTCGAGATACTGGAAGAACTTCTCGCCCGCGAGCTGCTCGCCGAACAGCGCAAGCTGCAACGGACGCCGTTCCCATTCGGTACGAATGCGGAACGACGACGCAAGCACCGATTCATCGAGGGCGGCACAGAACGCAAACTTTGCCGCGTACACGTCTTCGGCCGCGACGTTCAGCTTCTTCGCGCCGCGCTCGAAGTCGCCGAGAAACTGCTGCACGCGCGCGCCGAATTCGGGAGCGTCACCCGGTTCACGGCCGTTCTTCAGCAGGAACAGCATGAAGAAGCCGTCGTACAGCAGATCGAGCAGCGAGCGCACCTGGTAAGCCGGCTCGGCGTGAGGAGCAGGGTGATTCACGGCCGGCGCCGCGCTGCCGAAAAGAGAAGGGGCGTTGCTCATGACGTCACCGCGATCAGTTCGAGTTTGAGATCGTTAATGCCCGAAGGCGCATAGACCATGGCCGACTGCGACTGCACCATGCGCTCGAAGAGCGCGCTGCGTGCTTCCAGCGCGAAATAGCACGCGCCGGGCCGCACCGGAATGGCGGGCGGAACCTGTGGGGTGTAGACGAGCCGCACGCCCGGCATGGCCGAGAGCACGAGTTTGTCGACGTCGTCGGGGGCGCCGACCTTGAAGCGTGCCGGTACGGCCTCGACGAGATCGACCGCGGGCATGTCGGCCGACACGGCGAGATAGAACGTGGTCTTGTCGTCGATCTTGCCCGAGTCCAGGCGGCCGATATGGAACGAGGGGCGTACCTCTTCGAGCGCGATCGCGAAGTACTGCGTCGAGATGACCGTTTCGAGCAGATCGCGCAGAATCGTATCGAGGCGCGCGAAGCCGGGGCCGGGATCGTCGTGGCGATACGCGGGCAGGTCGGCGAGCGCGTAGCCCTTGGAGAACGTCATGAGCTGGCCGGCGAGGCGCAGCAGTTCGTGAAAGAGCCGCTCGGGATGCAGCGTCGCATGCTGATACAGATGCGCGAGCGTGGCGAACGCGCCGCTTGCCGTATGCAGCAGCCAGAACGAAGCGATGTCGCCCGAACGGAACTCGATGATGTTCTTGGTCGGCTCGCGATGAAAGCCATAGAGCGCATTGACCTTGGCCTGCAGCGCGTCGATGAGGCGGCGCAGCCGCTGGTGCAGCAGCGGGGAAGCCTCGATGGCGAGACTCGGCGGCACGAAGCTCTCGTCGACTTCGAAGCCCGAGGTCGCGGTGCGCCGCACGCGCACGATGGGCACCGAGAGCAACTGGTCGCGCGGCTCGCTGTGCGCGATCAGCTTGACGTTCGTCTTCAGGAACGTCACGTCGGCTTGCGCCGCGTCGGTGTAGTGATCGGCCACGCTCGCCTGCTCGCTCACATAGCGCGCGACGAAGCCGGCATCGCGGTCCGGTGCGTAGTTCGCGCCGGTTTCGCGCAACTGGTGCAGCGCCAGGTAGAACGTGAATTCGTTCATGCCTTCGGGCAGCGTGTCGAGCGCGACGGGCGGCGGCAGGTCGTCGGCCTGCGGTGCGCTGTAGAGCGTGCCGTCCGGAAACACGAGCGAGAGTTCGCTCAGGCGCAGCATGTTGCTGCCCAACGCGTCGTGATCGATTCGTGCCGTACGCACGCCCCAGTTATACGGTGCGACGGCCTGAATCGATTCGAACAGGCGCGCTTCGTGATAAGCGTCCTGCCGCTGGAAGTGCTGAGGCCTAAGGAAAAGGCCTTCTCCCCAAAGCACTTTCGAGGAATAACTCATGTTAAATCGGCTATATGCGTGATTCAGCCTATTCCGCTCGCGGCAGCGATTGAGAGACTGAAATTGTTAAATATTCCGTTTGCCCGTTATTCACCCGCAAGTCACCGACGAAAGCAGATTCAGCGGCTGCGACGGTAATCCTTGCTGAGGCGGGATCACTGTGCCGTTCGTGACGGTCATCGCGCAGTTATGCAGGCCGACCATTATGCCGGATTTCTCGGATTTGGCAGGATCGAAGGCGAATTTCCAGCGCTGCATGGCCGGGTCGCGGAATAGCGCGACAACCCCGAATGCCTGTGCTTCCCGCGAAACCTTTTCGGTGGCGTTATATCGCTGCCCCGGGATCAGCGTCACCTCGCGCACGCCGAGCAGGTCGCTACCCAGCGCGCTCTTTTCCTTCGCCGGGTCGGTAAACGTATCGAAAGGCGCTTGTTGGAATGACGTAGGGTCCTTCAGCACGTAGAGCCGCACCACCAGCGCGAGCGGCTTGTTGTCGGTCGCCGCGTTGAGATTGGGGGCCGCCAGCAGGGTGATGCCGAGATTGCGCGGCGGTTTCTGGCTGTCCGGCACATCGGGCTTGCCGATGCCCGCGAGCTGCAAGGCTGCCGACGCTGCGCTGCCGAGTGCCGGCACGGCCGCCGCGCAGCCTGCCAGCTGAATGCTGGCGAGAAGAATCGATGCGAAACGAATAACGCGCGCATTCATTTTTATTGCGCCGGGCGCGAATGCCCGGGACCCCTTGAGTGGTGAACTGCGACCTGGATTATGCCGACCGCATAACCAAGCGTTTAACCCCGTGTTGCGCCAATAATTACGCGGTTATGTCATGCGGCAATCTTTGCCGACTCGCTCATCAATACATTTGATTGAAAAAGAAATTATTTCCAGTGCCAATTTCTTGCCGCTGCACACTCCCGGCTTCAAAGAAACTAATTAGAGTGTGCACCGATCATTCAGAAGTTGAATTATCAAAAATTGGCCTGTACTATACCCGCGCACTGGAGCTAAAGCAAAGCTCTGATTTCCCTTCCATCGAATTAAAAACTACACGTTGGTGAAACCACAATGATAAACCGGGTCATTACAGGGCTCTTCGGGGTGGTGTTGGCATGCGGGGTGATCGCGGGCTGCGCTACGCAGGACAACAACCTTGCGGCTTCACCGGACGCATTCAACAAGGCGTTGGCCGATGCCGACGCCGCAGCGAAGGGCGGCGACCAGGACCACGCGATCGCGCAGTACCAGAAGCTCGCCGCCGCCGATCCCACACGCGAGGAACCGTGGTCGCGCATCGCGCAGATCCAGTTCCAGCAGCAGCACTACGGACAAGCCATCGTCGCCGCGCAGGAAGCGCTGCAGCGCGACCAGAGCGACCGCGACGCGAAGAGCGTGCTGGCGGTGGCCGGCCTGCGCGTCGCCACCCAATCGCTCGGCGAACTGCGCCAGGACGCCTCGCTGCAAGGCGACGCGAAATCCGATGCGCAGGCGCTCGCGAAGCAGTTGCGCGACACGCTCGGCGAGGACTCGCTGTTCCCGCCCGAGCAGGCGGCCGAGAAGCCCGCGCCGAGGAAGCGCCGCATCGTGCGGCACGTGCAGAAGCCGGTGGCGAAGCCCGCCGAGGCGACCGAAGCGGCGGTGGCCGCGCCGTCCGCACCCGCCGTTCCGGCTCCGGCCGTCCCAGCCGTTCCGGCAGCGCCCGCGGCCAAGGCCGCGAAGAGCGGCGCGGCCGATCCGTTCAGCGCGCTGCGCTGACGGCCTCGCGGTGAATGGTCGACAACAGGCTTGAACGACTCGAACAGGGGAGCCCTCGATGGCAAAGAAAGAAAGTATCCAGAAGCGCTTGCAGAAAGTGCGGCCGCCGCGCGTTCAACTGACCTACGAGGTCGAACTCGGCGATGCGATCGAGGTGAAGGAGTTGCCGTTCGTGGTCGGCGTGATGGGCGATCTCGCGGGGCAGTCGGAAGTCGAGCAGCCGCGTTTGCGTGACCGCAAGTTCGTCAATATCGACCGCGATAATTTCGACGACGTGATGAAAGGCATCGAGCCGCGCGCCGCGTTCCAGGTCGAGAACCGGCTCAGCGAAGCGGGCGGCAAGTTCGCCGTGGACCTGCGCTTTCGCTCGATGGCCGATTTCAATCCCGACGAAGTCGTCGAGCAGATCGAGCCGCTGCGCCGCCTGCTCGAGGCGCGCTCGAAGCTCGCGGACCTGCGCAACAAGCTCGCCGGCAACGACAAGCTCGAAGACCTGCTGAGCGAAGTGCTCGCCAACACGCAGCAGTTGCAGGCGCTCGCGGGTGGCGCGAACGAGGCGGCAGGCGATGCGGGCAAAGAACCCAGCGACGGCGGCGATCAATAAGCGCCGGGGGAGATCGACATGAATCAGCAAACTGGCGCGGTTCGCACCGCCGCCGTGGAAGAAAACCAGGCCACGTCTTCGCTGCTCGACGAGATCGTCGAGAAGAGCAAGGTTGCGAAATCCGAGTCCGAGCATGCGCGCGCGAAAGACCTGATCGGCGAACTCGTGCATCAGGTGCTGGACGGCACCGTGGTCGTCTCGAACAATCTCTCGGCGACCATCGACGCCCGCGTGGCCGAACTCGACCGCCTGATCTCGACCCAGTTGAGCGCCGTGATGCACGCGCAGGAATTCCAGCGCCTCGAAAGCACGTGGCGCGGTCTCGAGTATCTGTGCAAGGAAAGCAATACCGGCTCGACTATCAAGATCAAGGCGTTGCATGCGCCGAAGCGCGACGTCGTGCGCGACTTCAAGACCGCGGTTGAATTCGACCAGAGCGCGCTCTTCAAGAAGATCTACGAGGAAGAGTTCGGCACCTTCGGCGGTGCGCCGTTCGGCGCCCTGATCGGCGATTACGAGGTGACGCGCCAGCCGGAAGACATGTATTT
Organism: Paraburkholderia sp. Cy-641; assembly: GCF_011752945.1. Taxonomy (NCBI): domain Bacteria; kingdom Pseudomonadati; phylum Pseudomonadota; class Betaproteobacteria; order Burkholderiales; family Burkholderiaceae; genus Paraburkholderia; species Paraburkholderia sp. Cy-641. Next base: position 9,953 of record NZ_VWWM01000021.1, on the reverse strand, counting down.
CATCGAGCAGATGTCGCACGTCGCGGCGGCGGCGCACGCGCCGTTCATCGCGTCGGCCTCGCCGGAACTGCTCGGGCTCGAATCGTTCGCCGACCTCGGCAAGCCGCGCGATCTCGGCAAGGTGTTCGACACCGTCGAATACACGAAGTGGAAGTCGTTCCGCGACGCGGAGGATTCGCGCTACGTGGGCCTCACGTTGCCGCGCTTTCTCGGCCGCCTGCCGTTCAATCCGAAAGACGGCGCGACGGCGGAAGGCTTCAATTTCGTCGAAGACGTCGACGGCACCGATCACGCCAAATACCTCTGGTGTAACGCGGCATGGGCCTTCGCGGCACGCCTGACGGCGGCGTTCGACGACTTCGGCTGGTGCGCGGCGATTCGCGGCGTGGAAGGCGGCGGTCTCGTCGAAGACCTGCCGACGCATACGTTCAAGACCGACGACGGCGAAATCGCGCTGAAATGCCCGACCGAAATCGCCATCACCGACCGGCGCGAAAAGGAACTGAGCGACCTCGGCTTCATTCCGCTCGTCCATTGCAAGAACTCGGACTACGCGGCGTTCTTTGCCGCGCAATCGGTGCAGAAGCCGAAGAAATACAGTACCGACAACGCGAACGCGAATGCCGTGCTGTCCGCGCAGTTGCAGTACATCTTCTCGGTGTCGCGCGTTGCGCACTATCTGAAGGCGATGATGCGCGACAAGATCGGCAGCTTCGCGTCCGCGCAGAACGTCGAAGTATTCCTGAATCGCTGGATTTCGCAGTATGTCCTGCTCGACGACAACGCCTCGCAGGAGCAGAAGGCGCAGTTTCCGTTGCGCGAGGCATCGATTCAGGTCAGCGAGATTCCGGGCAAGCCGGGCTCGTACCGGTCGGTCGCTTTCCTGCGGCCGCATTTCCAGCTCGACGAGCTGTCGATTTCGCTGCGGCTCGTGGCGGATCTACCGAAACCGGCCAATTCGTAATGGCGCGAACGGGCTGAACCGGGATGAGTGGACCGTCGTCCGGCGGCTCACTCCGACACGTGACCCGGGGCATCAAGCCCGGGGCACGTAAAAACTACCGCAAACCACCTTTCTGGGGAGTCGAGGAATTATGAAGGATATCTATCTAAAATTCGGAAATCCCGCGATCAAGGGCGAGTCGCAGGATAAGGACCACGCAGGCTGGATCGAGATCGATTCGTGGAGTCACTCGATCCTGCAACCGCGTTCGGCAACGGCCTCGACGGCGGGCGGCCACACCGCCGAGCGTTGCGAGCACTCCGACATGCGCTTCACGAAGGACATCGACGTGGTCAGCCCGCTGATTTATCAGCACGCGTCGGGCGGCACGACCTTCGACGAAGTGACGATCGACTTCATGCGCTCGGACGGCGAGGGCAACCGCATCAAGTACCTCGAAATCAAACTCAAGTACGTGATCATCTCCAGCATCACGCCGGAAGTCATCGGCGAAGGGCTGCCCACGGAGCAGTTCTCGCTCAAGTATGCGGCCGTGCAGTGGAAGTACACGCAGCAGAAGATCGGCGGCAACCAGGGCGGCAATGCGCAAGGCGCATGGAGCCTCACGAAGAACGACAAGACCTACGCGGTCTGACGCAAGCCGGCGTCACGCAGGGCAGGCGAGGGCGGTGCGCATTGGCGCGGGCCGCCTGCCTGCGTTTGTGCCTGCGCCCTATTGCTGACTGACATTACTTGAACCGATGAAGCGTTTCGAGCCAGGTTTGCTCGACAAGCTCTTCGACGATGATCCGCACTCGCTGGCACCGGCGGCGGTGCGGCAGTTGTCGATCGAAGAACTCAAGGGGACCGTTGCGCGCGATCTGGAGTCGATCCTGAACTCGCGCATCGTGTTTACGGAGTCCGACCTCGCGATGTTGCCCGAGTGCCGCCGTTCGATCCTGACTTACGGGCTGAACGACTTCGCGGGGCTCAGTCTCGCGAGCCATTACGATCGGGCCTTCATCTGCAAGTCGATCCAGCAGGCGATCGAGCGCCACGAACCGCGCCTGCAACGCGTGTCGGTGACGCTTGAACTGAACGAGCGCTCGACCAACGCGCTGTACTTCGGGATTCAGGCGATGCTGGTGGTGCATCCGGCGCAGGAGCCGGTGAATTTCGACGCGCTGCTGCAGCCCTCGACGCTGCAGTATTCGGTCACGCGCGCACGCGCGAAGTCCTGACGCCGGCGGCCATGGGCCGCATCGCGCGAGATAACAGGACGTAAAGGAAGTTTCGGGGAAGTTTCGGGGGCGGGAGAGTCATAGATGGAAGAGCTGTTGCCGTATTACGAACGCGAACTGTCGTTCCTGCGGCGTTATTCGCGCGAATTCGCACAGCGCTATCCGAAGATCGCGGCCCGCCTTGCGATGACGGGGGAGCACTGCGAGGACCCGCACGTCGAACGGATGATCGAATCGTTCGCGCTGCTCGGCGCTCGCATCAACAAGCGTCTCGACGACGATTATCCCGAGTTCACCGAGGCGCTGCTCGAAGTTCTGTACCCGCATTATCTGCGTCCGTTTCCGGCGTGCTCGATCGCGCAGCTCGGCGTCGCGGGCTCGTTCGGCAACCTCACCGAGCCGGCGGTGATCGAGCGCGGCACGGAACTCAAGTCGCGGCCGATCCGCGGCGTGCAATGCCGCTTTCGCACCGCCTACGACGTGACGCTCGCGCCGATCCGCATTTCCGAGGCGCGTTACGTGCCGGCGGCAACTGCGCCGAGCGCGACCGTTCTGCCGCCGAACGCGACGGGCGTGTTGTCGATCACGTTCGAATCCACTTCGCCGCAATTCGATCTCTCCGCGTGGAAGAGCGGTGCGCTGCGCACTTACCTGCATGGCGAGCAGTCGTTCATCGCGGCGCTCGGCGACTGCCTGTTCGTGCATGCGATCGCCGCCTACGCGGAACCCGAACGCAACGGCCGCTGGCGCGCGCTTTCCGCGCTGCCGTTCGCGCAAGTCGGTTTCGACGAGGCCGACGCGCTGATCGACTATCCGGCGAAATCGCATCCGGCCTATCGGCTCCTCACCGAGTATTTCGCGTTTCCCGACAAGTTCGATTTCGTCGACTTCGACCTCGCCGTGATGACCGCGGCGGCGGGCCGCTGTCAGCGGCTCACGCTTCACATCGTGCTCAAGGAAGTGCGCGGCGACTCGCACGTCGCGCGGCTGCTGGACACGCTCGCGGCGCATCATCTGCGGCTCTTCTGCACGCCCGTGGTGAACCTCTTCAAGCAGCACGGCGAGCCGATCCGCCTCGATCATCAGGCGGCATCGTATCCGGTCGTGGCAGAGGGGCGGCGCGCATTCGCCTACGAAGTCTATTCGATCGACTCCGTGCAGCTGGTGCGGCAGCGCGCGCACGAGGAATCGGTCATCGAGTTCCGGCCGTTTTATTCGCTGCGTCATGGCGAGACGATGCGCGCCGGCCACTACTGGTTTGCGCGGCGCGACGAGTGGGTCGCGCAAAAGAGCCCGGGCTACGAAACCGAAATTTCGATTGTCGATATCGACTTCGACATGGCCGAGCAGCAGAACGAAACATTGAGCCTCGAACTGACCTGTACCAACCGAGATCTGCCCACGAGCCTCGCGACCGGGATCGAAGGGGGCGACCTGTTTCTGGAAGGCGGCACGATCACGAGCAGCATCTCGCTGCTGATGCGTCCGACGCCGTGCGTGCGTTTCGAGCGCCGCCAGGCTGCGCACTGGCGGCTCATTTCGCATCTCGCGCTGAACCACGTCTCGCTCGCGAGTCAGGGCGCCACCACGCTCAAGGAAATGCTCGCGCTCTACGACCTGCGCCGCACGGCGGTGTCGGCGCGGCATATCGACGGCATCGTCGACGTCGAGCAGCGCGCGGCGGTGCAATGGCTGCCCGGCAAGCCGTTCGCGACCTTCGTGCGCGGCCTTGAGATACGGCTCACCGTCGACGAAGACCACTTCGTCGGCACGAGCCTCGGAACGTTCGTGCGCGTGATCGACGTATTCTTCGGGCTTTACGTGCATATCAACAGCTTCGTACAACTGGTCGTCGTGTCGCGACGCACCGGCGAGGAGATCATGCGATGCAGTCCCCGCAGCGGCGAATCGATTCTGGCGTAATCGGGCGCCTGCTCGACGAGCCGCACCGCTTTGCGTTTTTCCAGGCGGTGCGCCTGCTCGAACGCTGGTTCGTCGAGAACAGCGACGCACGGCAGCGCGACGTGCTCCCTCAGCGCATCGGCTTTCGCAACACGCTGTCGCTCGCGTTTCCGCCCAGCGAAATCGCGGACGCCGTGTCGTACGACGCGGCCGGCGCGCCGCTGGCCGACGCGCGCGAGCGGGCGGACGCGCTCGATGCCGGCGAACTCGAACGCGTGGATCTCACGCCCGCGTTCTTCGGACTGCTCGGCGGTCAAGGCGCGCTGCCGCTGCACTATACCGAGCAGATCGTCGCGCGCGAGCAATTGCGGCGCGACCGCGCCGCGCGCGAATTCTTCGACGTGTTCTCGAATCGCGCCACGGCGCTGTTCTATTCGGCGTGGAAGAAATACCGCCTGCCGTTCCATTACGAACTCGACCGCGACGAGCGCTACCTGCCGCTCCTGCTCGCGCTGGCGGGCGTCGCCAGCGACGGGCCGCGCGCGAGTCTGCAGGACGGCACGGGCGCGCTGTTCGACGAGGCGATAGCGGGCCATGCCGTGGCCGCGCGTCATCAGCCGGTTTCCGCCGCGTATCTGCGTCATACGCTCTCCGACTATTTCGGCGTGCCCGTGCGCGTCGAGCAGTTCGTCGGCAAGTGGTACGACGTGCCGCCCGACCAGCTGTCCATGCTCGGCCAGCGCAACGCGATGCTCGGCGCCACGGCGCTCGCGGGCCAGCGCGTTTGGCAACGCGACATGCGCGCGCGTCTCGTCATCGGGCCGCTGTCGAAGGCCGATTACGAGGCCTTCCTGCCGGGCGCCGAACACGCGGTCGCGCTCGAACGCATGCTCACGCTGCTCGCGCGCGTGACGCTCGAATACGAGGTGCTGCTCGTGCTGCGCCGCGAAGACGTGGGGCCTAGCCATCTCGGCGCCGGCGCGCGGCTCGGCTGGGACGCCTTTCTTTGCACGCACGAAGCCGACCGCGATCGCCGCGACGCACGCTACGAACTGCACGTCATCCATTGAACACAAGAGCCCCGAGGCCGGACCGCACATCATGAGCACGCCCCTTAAAACCCTGATCGCCAAGCTGAACACGACATGCCGGCTCGCCGCGGAGCGCGCCGCGAGCGTGTGTCTGTCGCGCGGGCACTATGAAGTCGATCTGGAGCATCTGCTGCTCGCGCTGCTCGAAGAGCCCGCGAGCGATCTCGCGTGCGTGCTGCGCACGGCGCGTGTCGACGCGCATGCGTTGCGCGCGGATCTCGAACGCGAATTGCAGCGGTTCAAGACCGGCAATACACGTACGCCGGTCTTCTCGCCGCATCTGATTGCACTGTTCGAGCAGGCCTGGCTGATCGCCTCGCTCGACTCGCAGATCGGGCGCATCCGTTCCGGCCATCTGCTGCTCGCGTTGTTGAGCGCGCCTGATCTCGCGCAGTTCGCGCAGCGCATGTCGGCGCGTTTCGCGGACGTGCCCGTCGCGGAACTCAAGCATCGCTTCGACGAGGTCACGCAAGGATCGGTCGAGGCCGCGCCGCGCGAGTCCGCGAGCGAGGCCGATGCCGGCGCCGGGCCCGTCGCGCACGATGCACCCGGCGCGCCGTCGAAAACGCCCGCGCTCGACACGTATACGACCGACCTGACCCAGCGCGCGCGCGACGGCCATGTCGACCCCGTGATCGGCCGCGAAGCGGAGATTCGCCAGGCGATCGACATCCTGATGCGCCGCCGGCAGAACAATCCGATCCTGACCGGCGAGCCGGGTGTCGGCAAGACGGCGGTCGTGGAAGGGCTCGCGTTGCGCATCGCCGCGGGCGACGTGCCGGAGCCGCTGCGCGGCGTGGCGTTGCGCGTGCTGGACATGGGGCTGCTGCAGGCCGGCGCGAGCGTGAAGGGCGAGTTCGAGAACCGCCTGAAGAGCGTGATCGACGAAGTGAAGAAAAGCCCGCAGCCGATCGTGCTGTTCATCGACGAGGCGCACACGATCATCGGCGCGGGCGGGCAGGCGGGCCAGAACGACGCGGCGAACCTGCTCAAGCCCGCGCTCGCGCGCGGCGAGTTGCGCACGATTGCCGCGACGACATGGACCGAATACAAGCGCTACTTCGAGAAAGACGCGGCGCTCGCGCGGCGCTTCCAGGTGGTGAAGATCGAGGAGCCCGACGAAACGCTCGCGGCCGCCATGCTGCGCGGCATGGTGAATCTCATGGAGCGCCACTTCCACGTGCGCATTCTCGACGAGGCGATTACCGAGGCCGTGCGGCTGTCGCATCGCTACATCAGCGCGCGGCAATTGCCCGACAAGGCCGTGAGCGTGCTCGATACCGCCTGCGCCAAGGTGGCGCTCGCGCAGGGCGCGACGCCGGGCGCGATCGACGACGGTAAGAAGCACATCGAGCGCATCGAGGCGGAGATCGCCTCGCTCGAACGGGAGACCGTGCACGGCGCCGCGCACGATGAGCGGCTCGCCGCGCTGCGTGAGCAGCGCGATGCCGCCGCCCGCGAACTGGCCGACAACGAGGTGCGCCATGTCGAGGAGCGCGAACTCGTGGCGCGGATCACGGAACTGCGCGGCCAGATCGACGCGGCGCGCGAGGACAATACGTCATCCGAACGAATGCAGGCAGCCGATGCGGCGCGCGAGGCGCTGCCGCCGCTGATCGAGCGCCTGCACGCCTTGCAGTCCGAGGCGCCGATGGTCCCGTTGCAGGTCGATGCGCACGTGGTGGCCGAAATCGTCGCGTCCTGGACCGGCATTCCGCTCGGCCGCATGGTGAAAGACGAGATCGATACCGTTCTGAAGCTCGATTCGCTGCTGGCCGCGCGCGTCATCGGGCAGGACCATGCGCTCGAAGCGATTGCGCAGCGCGTGCGCACGGCGGGCGCGAATCTCGAAGACCCGAACAAGCCGCGCGGCGTCTTCATGTTCGTGGGGCCGTCCGGCGTGGGCAAGACCGAGACGGCGCTCGCGCTTGCCGACATTCTCTACGGCGGCGAGCGCAAGCTCGTCACGATCAACATGAGCGAGTATCAGGAAGCGCACAGCGTGTCGGGTCTGAAAGGCTCGCCGCCCGGCTACGTCGGTTATGGCGAGGGCGGTGTGCTGACCGAGGCCGTGCGCCGCAATCCGTATTCGGTCGTGCTGCTCGACGAAGTGGAAAAGGCCCATCCCGACGTGCTGGAAATGTTCTTCCAGGTCTTCGACAAAGGCACGATGGACGACGCCGAGGGCCGCGCGATCGACTTCCGCAATACGCTCATCATCCTCACGTCGAACGTGGGTTCGACCGCCGTCATGCAGGCGTGCCTGAACAAGTCCGCCGAAGAACTGCCGGATGCGCAGGCGCTTGCCGAGCTGTTGCGCCCGCAGTTGTACAAGACCTTCAAGCCGGCCTTCCTCGGCCGCATGAAGGTCGTGCCGTATTACCCGATTTCCGACGACGTGCTGGCGGAGATCATCGAGCTGAAGCTGGAGCGCATTCGCCGCCGTATCGAAGCGAACCACGGCGCCACGTTCGAATGGGACGAGTCGCTCGTCGACGCCGTGCTCGCGCGTTGCACCGAGGTCGACTCGGGCGCGCGCAACGTCGACCACATTCTGAACGGCACGCTCCTGCCGGAACTCGCGCAGCAGATCCTGGAGCGTATCGCGCAGGGCACGTCGCTCGCGCGCGTGAGCGTGCGCGCGGACGAGGCTGGCGAGTTCGAGTACACGGTGGAATGACATGACGGATATGACCGCGCTGCTCGCGCCCATCAACGAAGCGTCGCCATGCGGCGACGATCTGCTGTTTTCGTCGGACTTCGATGCGATCCAGCATGCGCGCCGTTTCGACGACGCCTCGCTCGATCAGGGCGAATGGATCACCGACATCAAGGAAGCCGACTGGCCCTTCGTCGTCGAGCGTTGCACGGCCCTGCTGGGCACGCAGACGAAGGACCTGCGCCTCGCCGTGTGGCTGACCGAGGCGCTGGCGATTCAGGACGGCGTGCCGGGACTCGCGCAGGGCTACACGCTGCTGACCGGACTCGTCGAACGGTATTGGGAGCAGGTGCATCCGCTGCCCGAAGGCGACGACACCGAGTATCGCCTCGGCAACGTCGCATGGCTGGCGGGTCGCTCGGCGGAGTTGCTGCGCTCGGTGCCGCTGACGCAATCGGGCGTCGCGTTCAGCGCGCTCGACTGGGATGTCGCGATGCACGTCGCGCAGGCGGTCAAGCGCGATCCCGATCACGCAGACGACATCGCGCGCGGCAAGCCGTCGGTGGAGCAGATCGACGCCTCGAAGCGTGCCACGCCGGCCGCGTTCTATCGCACGCTGCTCGCGCAACTGAAGGCCTTCGAGGGCGTGCTCGCGGGGCTCGACCAGGCGCTCGACTCGCGCGCCGGGGATGCCGCGCCCAGTTTCCGCCAGGCGCGCGACGCTTGCGAGAGCGTTTATCGACTCGCGGAGCGGTTTGCGCGCGACGTGGGCGTGAATCCGCACGAGGCCGAGCAGCAGCAAGAACAGGAACAAGGGCAGGCCGTGCCGCCCGCCGGCGTATCCGCGGCGAACGAGCGCGCGGAGCCGAGCTTCAGGACACCTTTGCCGGTCGAGGACACCATGGCGAACCCGATTCGAATGCCGGTCCGCACGCACGCGGGCATCCAGAGCCGCGCCGAGGCCGTTGCGCAATTGCGCGCGGTCGCCGTTTTCTTTCGCGAGACCGAGCCGCACAGCCCCGCCGCCTATCTCGCGGACAAAGCCGCCGAGTGGGCGGAAATGCCGCTGCATCAGTGGCTCTCGACGGTGGTGAAAGACGACGGCACGCTCGCGCATATTCGCGAGATGCTGGGCGTGAAGACGGATGATGCGGGCTAGGCGCGTTTATCGATGAGACGTGCGGTTTGGGTATCGCTTGCGCTCGGCATGCCCACGCCGAGCAAACCACACAAGTCACGCAAACCGCGCGAAGCAGGCCGATAAGGCGCCCGCTCCCGCGCGGACCGTGCTCACAGCCCCACGCGGAACTCGATGCGCCGGTTGCGCGCGCGTCCGTCGCTCGTATCGTTCGACGCGATCGGCTGGTCAGGGCCCACGCCCGTCGTCGTCACCTGTTGCGGCGAAATACCCTTCGTTACGAGATAGCCCTTCACCGCATCGGCGCGCGCCTGGCTCAACGCAATGTTCGACGTGCGATTGCCGGCGTTGTCCGTGTGCCCGATGATGTCCACCGTGCGCGTATTCAGCTTCGCGAGCACGGCCGCCATCTGGTCGAGAATCGCGCGGCCTTGCGGCGTGAGCGTCGCGCTGCCCGTTTCGAACTCGATCGTGCGGTTCGCGAGCGTCTGGTCGAGCAGGCCCTGCTCGGAAGCGCTCACGTGCAGTCCGTTGCGAATCGTGTAAGTCGGATTGAGCGCGGTAGCCATGTCGCTCGCGATCTGCTGGCGCATGGCCTCGTTGCCGACCTCGCCGCGCACGTCGATCTGCGTGCCGTCGATCTTCAGCTGTCCTTTGTGGATCTGCTTGAGTTGCGGGCTGAGCAGCTTCTGCACGTTGGCCGACCAGTTCGGCGGTGTGGCGACGTCGCCCACTTCGATCTGATCGACCACGTTGGCCGCGCCGTAGGTCTCGCGCAGACGCGCGAGCACGGCCGCGTGCGTGGCTTCGTCGGGCACTTTGCCGCCCGCCACGACCTGGCCCGGCGTGGCATTGACGGGCGCCGGCGTCGAGGTGGCGCCCGCGCGGGGCAACGACGCAGCAAGCGGGGCCGGCGCGGCCGAGGCATTGGTGGCCGGCGGCAGCACCGTGGTCTGGACCTGCGCGCCGCTGTTGTCGA